>CAIRQX010000112.1 GCA_903880855.1 uncultured Burkholderiales bacterium
AGCGATTTAAAAAACTTTGCCAATCATCTTGTTTAAATGCGTTGGCTTCAATAAAAGGCGGGGACTGCTCGTTGATAAAATCCAGATACTGTTCGCGACTCCAAGACTGTCTGCCAATCCCAATGATGCGGGTATCACCCTCTAATTTGCCATGGGCATGGGCCATGTAGAGCGCAGGCAGCAATTTTCTAAAAGATAAATCTCCAGCGCCACCAAAAATCACGATGTCGTAGGGAGAAGAGGGTGGAATTTTGGGTTGCATGGGTTTCATAATAAATGCAAACAACTTAGGTATTGGTCATTTAAATCTAAATCAGTGACCAGATGATGAATGGTAGAAAATAAGCAGATATGTCGTCATCTAGCCGCTCACCCATGCCTTTTGCAGATGCTATTGGCGTATTTGACTCTGGCGTAGGCGGTTTATCGGTATTGCGCGCAATACGTGCAGCGTTGCCGGCAGAAGATTTGGTTTACATGGCCGATTCAGGCCACGCACCCTATGGAGATAAGTCAGAAGCGCACATCATCCAGCGAACTTTGACGGTTGGCAATTGGTTGGCATCCTCTGGCGTAAAGGCCATCACAGTAGCTTGTAATACCGCCACAGTGGTCGCCATCCGCCATTTACGCGAGCAAACCCATATTCCTGTGGTTGCGATTGAACCGGCTATCAAGCCAGCTGCAAACACCACGCGATCAGGTGTTGTGGGTGTTCTAGCCACTACGCAAACCCTGCAAAGCGAAAGCGTGGCGCGTCTGTGTCAGGAACATGGCGAGGGAAAACGGATCTTGTTGCAAGCCTGTCCAGGGTGGGTGGAAGCAGTTGAGCAAGCCGACTTACACAGCGTTCGCACTGAGGCCTTGTTGCGACAATTCGTGGAACCCTTGATGGAGCAAGGCGTCGATACCTTAGTGTTGGGTTGCACGCATTACCCCTTTTTGCGAGACACCCTACAACGTATTGTTGGTGACGACGTTGCTTTGATCGACCCTGCTGTTGCTGTCGCCACTGAATTGACCAGACGATTAGGTGATAACCGTCGTTTGAACAAACAACCTATTGGAACGACGCGATTTTTCACAACGGGCAATATCGCGCATGTGAAATATGTTGCCTCGCATTTATGGGGTGACGCGGCGATAGTGGAAGCTATGCCTTAGAAGTAAGAGCAAGCATATGTATCTGCTTTGCATATACAGTGCACTTTTAAAAATAGTACTTGGAGAAAACGTGCAACTAGGAATGATTGGTTTAGGTCGTATGGGTGGCAATATTGTGCGGCGATTGATGCAGCACGGTCACGCATCGGTGGTCTATGACGTGAATCCAGATAACGTCGCGCAATTGGCAAAAGAAGGCGCAACTCCCAGCAAAAGTTTGTCGCATATGGTCGAGCAAATGTCCAAGCCTCGAGCCGTATGGGTCATGCTGCCTGCAGGTGAGATAACTGCACAAACCGTTTCAGAATTAAGCGAACTTTTAGAAGCTGGCGACATACTGATTGATGGTGGCAACTCCAACTTTCAAGACGATGTGCGACATGCGCAAATGCTGAAAGCCAAAGGTATACGTTATTTAGATGTAGGTACCAGTGGCGGCGTGTGGGGCTTAGAGCGGGGCTACTGCATGATGATAGGCGGCGATCAATCTGCCGCGATCCACCTTGATCCCATTTTTAAATCTTTGGCTCCAGGGATTGGAAACATTCCGCGCACACCTGGTCGTGAAGGCAAAGCCTCTACAGCCGAGGAAGGCTATCTCTACACAGGGCCTGCTGGTTCGGGCCATTTTGTGAAGATGGTGCACAACGGCATTGAATATGGTTTGATGCAAGCCTATGCGGAAGGCATGGATGTACTCAAAGGTGTTGGGCAAGAGAGTATTCCTGCTGAAAGACGCTACCAACTAGATTTGGCCGATATCACCGAGTTATGGCGCAGAGGAAGTGTGGTGTCTTCGTGGTTGTTAGATTTGACGGCTATTTCCTTGGCGGAAGATCCAGAGCTTGCCTCTTATTCAGGCCATGTACAAGACTCTGGTGAAGGCAGGTGGACTATCAATGCTGCGATTGAGGAGGCAGTTCCAGTCCCCGTGTTGTCTGCTGCATTGTTTGCGCGTTTTCGTTCACGTCAGGTAAGTACCTTTGCCGACAAAATTCTCTCTGCGATGCGCAAACAATTTGGCGGCCACCAAGAGCCCAAGAAATAAAGCCCTGCAAATACGCGTTTAAGGGCTAACCCGTACACTTGGGGGTTAATTACAAGCCTTATGAACGCCTATACAGACGTCTCTTTCTTCCCGCGAAATGCTAAGCCGCTAAACAGTTACCGCAAGTACTGGGCGGCTCGTTTTGGCACGGCTCCCTTTTTGCCGATGAGTCGCGATGAAATGCAGCAACTCGGCTGGGATAGTTGCGACATCATCATCGTGACGGGCGACGCCTACGTCGACCACCCCAGTTTCGGTATGGCTGTGATTGGTCGCATGCTGGAAAACCAAGGGTTTCGCGTTGGCATCATTGCGCAGCCAGATTGGCAAAGTGCAGACCCATTCAAAGCATTAGGCAAACCCAATTTATTTTTCGGTGTGACTGCTGGCAATATGGATTCGATGATCAACCGTTACACGGCAGATCGAAAAATCAGAAGTGATGACGCCTATACGGCAGGCGATATTGGCGGCAAGCGTCCAGACCGCGCTGCCTTGGTCTATAGCCAACGTTGCAAAGAAGCTTACAGCGATGTGCCCATTATTTTGGGCGGGATTGAAGGATCGCTGCGACGTATCGCGCATTACGACTATTGGTCTGACAAAGTGCGGCGCTCTATCGTGGTCGACAGCAAATGCGACTTGCTGTTGTATGGCAACGCAGAGCGTGCCATTGTGGAAATTGCGCATCGCTTGGCTAACAAAGAATCTGTACAGAACATCACCGATGTGCGTGGCACTGCCTTTGTTAGGCGCCAAACGCCAGAGGGTTGGTTTGAAATTGACTCATCCAATATTGATGAGCCGGGTAGGGTGGAAGCGCATGTGAATCCTTACCTAATGGTCAGTGAAGTGGCCAAACAACAAGGACAGAGTTGTGCCCGTGAAGACGAGGCGAATGCAGTTGCAGATGCTGCTAACCAACAACTGACATCGATGGGTAGACCACTCGATCAAAAGCCACAAGCTATTAAATTTTTCGATAACCCGAATCTGCCAGGGCTACAAGGCAAAGGCAAACTCAAAGTACCACCAAGAGACAAAAGCGTCATTCGTTTGCCAAGTTATGAGCAGGTGAAATCTGACCCGGTTACCTATGCCCATGCCAACCGTGTCTTGCATTTAGAGACTAATCCAGGCAATGCGCGTTGTTTGGTGCAAGCCCATGGTGAAGGTACGACTGCGCGCGATGTCTGGGTCAACCCACCACCGATTCCATTGACCACCGCTGAAATGGATTTGGTGTTTGATTTGCCTTATGCCAGAAGTCCACATCCGGTTTATGCCGATGCAAACGGCGGCCACGATGGTGATACCAAGATTCCCGCATGGGAAATGATTCGTTTCAGCGTCAACATCATGCGCGGTTGCTTTGGGGGTTGTACTTTTTGCTCCATCACAGAACACGAAGGGCGCATCATTCAAAGCAGAAGCGAAGACTCTGTCATCCGCGAGATTGAAGACATACGCGATAAGGTGCCAGGCTTCACAGGGGTTATTTCTGATTTAGGCGGCCCCACAGCCAATATGTACCGCATTGGTTGCAAAAGCCCAGAGATTGAATCTGCCTGTCGCAAACCGAGTTGTGTGTACCCCGGAATTTGCCAAAACCTCAATACCGACCACAGCTCATTGATACACATGTACCGCCGTGCTCGCGAGCTCAAAGGCGTTAAGAAAATTTTGATCGGTTCTGGATTGCGCTACGACTTAGCCGTTCAATCACCTGAATATGTCAAAGAGTTGGTGACCCACCACGTAGGTGGTTATTTAAAAATTGCCCCAGAACACACCGAAGGCGGGCCTTTGTCCATGATGATGAAGCCTGGAATAGGTAGCTATGACAAGTTCAAGCAAATGTTTGACAAATACAGCGCAGAGGCTGGCAAAAAACAATTCTTAGTGCCTTATTTCATCGCCGCGCACCCTGGCACCAAAGACGAAGACATGATGAATCTCGCGCTATGGCTTAAAAGCAATGGCTTTCGTGCAGACCAAGTGCAAACTTTTTATCCCAGCCCCATGGCTACCGCTACGGCTATGTACCACTCGGGCAAAAATCCCCTAGCGCGTGTGACACGTCAAAGCCATGCGGTAGATATCGTGCGTGGCGAAAAACGCCGTCGTTTGCACAAAGCCTTTTTGCGCTACCACGATGCCAATAACTGGCCCTTATTGCGTGAGGCGCTTAAAACCATGGGCCGTGCAGACCTCATTGGTAATGGCAAACACCACCTGATTCCCACTTTTCAGCCCACCACAGATGGCAACTACACCAGTGCGCGGCGCAAAAACAGCACTGTCGTGCGTCCGGGACGTGTTTTGACGCAACACACGGGGTTACCTCCGCGCAAGAAAAAGTAATCTCTAGAAAGTCAATCCCATTGCCATTTAGCCGCAGCGATGCAAGATTTGTGTGGGTTTTATCGATTGCCCAACTGATTACGTGGGGCAGTGTTTTTTACGGATTTGCTTTGTTTATGGTCCCGTTGGAAAATGCTTTAGGCATGACACGGGCGCAATCGTCTTTGGGCTTTAGCTTGATGTTGCTGACGGAAGGCTTGTTGGCATTTTTTATTGGCCGGTGGATTGATAGAGGGCATGAACGCTTCATCATGACTTCTGGGTCTCTATTGGTAGGCGCATTGCTGCTAGTTCACAGTGTGATTTCCACTCAAGCGCAGTTCTATGCGGTTTGGACTTTATTGGGCGTTGCCATGGCATGCACGCTTTATCCTCCGGCTTTCGCAGTGCTTACCCGACGATTCCCCAATCACTTTAGACGCGCCATCATCATCTTGTCGTTTTTAGGTGGCTTGGCAAGTACGGTGTTCATACCCTTAATTGCATGGTTGATGGATGCCATCGACTGGAGGGAGACCATGTGGGTGATTGCGGCAATGCAATTCCTAGTCTGTGCCCCCATTCATTTTTATTTATTGTGTGGTGCAAAGTCGATACCTCACACGCAAGCTAAGACCGATGGGGGTTCGGACAATGAATTAAGTCGCACGGTATCCAATTCAGTTGAACCACACCTATCGATTTGGCAATTTATGCGCAACCCTGTGTTTTGGCAGTTGAGTTGTTTCGTTGTTTTATTGATGGCCGCTACTTCAGCATTACCCGCCCATATGGTGAGTTTGTTGCGCGAATCCGGTATGGGTGAAACCTGGGCCATTGCTGTTCCAGCAGGCATTGGAGTGATTCAAGTTGTGGGTCGCTTAGGTCTTTATCTGTTGGAAAAGCGCATCGATGTACATACATCGAATCGATGGGTGACGTTATTGATTCCTTTGGGCTTGCTTTCCTTGATCATGGGCCATGGCGAAGTTTTGGGTTGCTTGGTGTTTGTCCTGCTATATGGGCTAGGCAACGGCATGCTGACGATTGTTAAAGGCACCGTCATGGCTGAATATGTCAGCAAAGCCCATATGGGAAGTCTCAACGGTATTTTGGGTGTACCCATGGCGGTTGCGCGCGCAGCAGCACCTCTTTTAATGGGTTTGATGTGGTCACCAAGCGATGGCTACACCTACGGTTTATGGATGCTTTTGATTGTCAGTGTCATAGGCGTTGGTGCTTTATGGTCTGCACAAAACAACGCCCAAAAAATTTAACGGCTGCGTGATTTCATAGCGCGTTCGACTTCACGCTTGCCTTCGCGGTCTTTGATGGTGTCGCGCTTGTCGTGTTCGGCTTTGCCCTTGGCCAATGCAATTTCACATTTGATCTTGCCGTTTTTCCAATGAAGATTGATAGGCACCAGGGTGTAGCCCTTTTGCTCGACTTTGCCAATTAAGCGTTTGATGTCGTCTTTCTTCATCAGCAGCTTCTTGGTACGGACCGCGTCTGGGCTGATGTGGCTAGAAGCAGTGTGCAAAGGGTTGATTTGGCAACCAATCACGAACAATTCCCCGTCGCGCACCACCACATACCCATCTGTGAGTTGCACCTTGCCTTCGCGCGCAGCTTTCACTTCCCAACCTTGCAGGACCATGCCCGCCTCAAACTTCTCTTCGAAAAAATAGTTGTAGGCAGCTTTTTTGTTGTCAGCAATGCGCGCTGGAAGCGCTGGTTTTTTGGTGGCCATGAAAGCTAGATGGGGGCTTGATGTCTTCTTACAATGCAAACTATTCTATGAAAACAGTTCACAAGTCCGTTCTTATTTGGTTTAGCGCAGAAGAAATGTTTGCGCTGGTGACCGATGTGGCCTCATATCCTGAATTTTTGCCTTGGTGCGACAAAACTCGTAT
>CAIRQX010000113.1 GCA_903880855.1 uncultured Burkholderiales bacterium
CACTTGTTTTGTATTCAAATAATAATATTTATAAAATTTAAGAGGCATTAAATACTAATAAAAAAAGATATTTACCGCCCTGCTAAGGGAGTATGGGGTGTTGAGCCTCATCAAGGGTTCGAATCCCTTCGTTTCCGCCAAGCAATTTTTTTAAGCCGTTGATTTAAAACGGCTTTTTTCATTTTTACTTTTAATTCTTTAGCTGGTACCCGCACTGGTACCCGACTTGTTATTGGCTCTTGAAAGTTATGGCTTGCCCCATAAGTTAGCCCAAGTTGAAGTTATAAATATTTGATGGGTACCCCCTTCAATTGCTAGCCTGACCAGACACCCACCGTACCCCACCCCCCCATTTTCTATTTGGGTCCCATCCGCGCACTCTGACACCTAGTTTTGCTCAAACGACGAACTGTTTTTCAAAAAGCTCTTTGGGTTAGTGAATCATTCCTAGGCAGCCCTTCTACTTTTAACTACTATTAGGGGCTATGAAGTGATACCGCACCCATACCCAAGGATGCTGCGGGTTGTATTTGTAACGAATGCGTTAAGAACGCTGGAGTATTCAAAAATGTTCAGTAACATTAAATTGAAAATTATTATTATTTTTGTTTCAACCTTAGCTTATTCAGTTCACGCACAGATAACTTCCAGAAGCCTATTTAACCAGTCAACTTCAGCTAATGACTTGTCGCTTCCGGTCGAGATGACGCTAATTGCTGAGGCTAACTATCCTCAAATGATGTTGCTCAAACCTAACGGAGAGGGGCCTTTTCCAGCAATTGTCCTAGGGCACCAGTGCGGAGGTTTAGTTTTTTCGAAGTCGAATCCGCAGATCGCCAATTGGTCTATGTTGAAATGGGCGAAAGACTTTCAGCAGTCAGGTTATGTGGTGCTCTTATTGGACTTTATGGGCCCGCGTGGCGCCCAACAACTTTGTCAAGGTCCACAAAATGGGGTAACTTTAGGAAGAGTGGTTAAAGACTTTTACCAAGCCGCATCCCATATTCGTAAGTTGCCATATGTTGCACCTGAAAAAGTTGCATTTGTTGGATTCTCACAAGGCGCTTTTATTGCTCTTTTCAATAATAGTAAATCTGTACGACAGGAGTTTTCACAAAATCGTGGGTTTGACGCCTATGTTTCCTTTTACCCTCCCTGCCGAATACCCAGCATGATGGGGCCTGAAAAAATACTTCTAGACGTAGTACAAAAAGATGTTGAGAAACCCCATTTATTTCTTCTTGGAGGTAATGACAACGAAAGCCCAGCTTCAGATTGCCAAGAGTTACTTGGACCAGTTAAATCGAGCGGAAAGCCAATTCAGATACATGTCTATCAAGAGGAAACCCATTGCTGGGATTGCAAAAGCCTAAATGGATTCAGCAAGCCTGGAAGATTAGGCACGGTTACTTATAGATACAGCGAAGCTTCAACTAAAGACTCGTTTGAAAGAACTAAATCTTTCTTGGCTGATAGTTTGAAAATCAATTAGTTTCAGAAGTACTTAAGACTAAGTAGGGCGCTCTTTTAAAAAAACTGCATTACTTACGCGCCCGCGCGCGATGCGTGAGAAAATTGAAGTGAACTCGTGCTGTACGGAGTAGTATTTATTTTTAGGTCCTTTGAATACATGAAAAAGGTAAATTATGAAAAGAAGGTCATTCCTTGCTGGCACGTTTATCGCGGCTTTACCAACTGCAAATTTCGGACAGAGTTTGATCCCAATCTCTGATGCTCACAATCATTTGGGCTTGTTAAGGCGCAATACTGATAGCGTACCGATCCTTGGCCAATTGATGAAGGACTCTGGAGTAAGCCTGCTTTCATGGGCGGTGGTACCAGACGGCCCTTTTCTTGGGGTCGTTTCAGGGGGTCTTGGTCAAGTCCGCACTTCAAACAAAGGCGACTTGAGGGCTTCGTTTGACCGTCAACTTGGGGCTGCATTACAAGCCTTGAGCGTAAACGGGGTCAAGGTCGTCAAAAGAGTTGAGGACTTACAACAAGCCGCTGCGGGTACGCCTTACGTATGTCTGACCTCAGAGGGCGCTGATTTCCTTGAGGGCTCATTGGATTCCCTTGGGAAGGTATACGACGACGGCATCCGTCATGTGCAACTAGTTCACTACATCAAAAACGCAGTAGGCGATTTACAAACGGAACGACCTGAACATGGTGGTCTAACTTCCTTTGGCAAGGAGTTGGTCGGCATATTAAATCAGCAGGGTATTTTGGTTGACTTAGCCCACTCCACATCCGAATCCATTGATCACGCTTTGGTTGTCTCCAAAGCACCGATGATCTGGTCGCACAGTTACATCACTGATGCACTAAGCATTTGGACTGCTTCTGGCTATCGCTCTCGCGCACTTGGGCTTAAGGATGCAAAGAGAATCGCAGATTCTGGTGGAGCAGTTGGACTGTGGTCACTTGGGCCGTCGTTTGGCGGCGGAATAGATGGCTATGCGGCCGAAATTGTACGAATGATCAATTTGATTGGGGCAGACCATGTCATGTTCGGAAGTGACCAAGATGGCTTGCCACAGGGGGCGGTCATCAATCAACTTTCTGATTTACGCAGGGTTGTGGAAGCACTGGGCAGAAAGGGCGTAGACGAAAAGGTCATACGCGCAGTTGCGTTTGAAAACTATGCGCGTTGCCTAAAAACTGCAATGCAGGGCCGCAGAGTCTAGTGCCATCCGCTCCCATCGCTTTCGCTTTTCACGGTTTTTAGCAAGCCTATCTCTCCTTTAAGAAATTAACCCATCTGTCTCAAACCATTTGAAGACGGACAGGCGATGGATAACCTGCTGAAACAGAAACGCTACAAATGTTTAGCCACATGGGGCTAGATGCAGCAGGTATCGGGCTACTTAATGAAGTCATGGATTAATATTACAGTCTTAGAGTAGGGTGTAGCCCTTTCAAAATCCAGCTTACGCTGACCCCACCGTACCCCCACACCCCTAAATTGTGTTGATGGGACCCAAATCACTAATGCACTCTATTTTGCTCAAGCGATTACTTAGTGTTTGTATGACTTTATTTCTGCATTTCTTTCTTCAAAGTCATAAAAAAACCTCTTGCTTTGGCTTGCAAGAGGCTTGAACTTCCTAATTCAATAACAAAGAGAATTATTTAGGTGTGAATGTTGGAATAGGGCCGATGATGCCAAAGACGGCTCGCTTGTCATTCACGTTTGTCGTTTGATCGGTATCACTTTCTCCATAGGGGTGTTGAATAACAGCGGTGATGTAGTCCCAGCCATTGATATTGCGGTAATACATCGGTGAAGTCACCTCAGCACCAACAGGAGAAGACAAAATGCGTGTCAGTTTGCTGTTTTTCAGGTCATATGCCCACAACACGTCATTGCGATGTGCTTTAGCGGAAGAAACTGCGGCTGATGTACTGCTGTTGACCCAATCAGAATCTTCGCCTATTAAGATGTAATCATTGGTTGGGCCCATGGTTACGTTGTCAGGCATAGCAATCTTATCCAGGTCGCATTGGACACCGTTGTTGTATGTCTTGCTTGCACCAGCAATCAAGGTCTTCATGTTGATGGCCTCGTAACTGCTGTTGACGTCCAGTTGGTAGATTGCACCACAAAGGTTTTCAGAAATATTTATGTCATTACCTGCGCCAACTAGTGTTTCGGAATAGGAACTTGCCATTCCGCGACGAATAGATGAGATGGCGATGTACAACTTGTTGCGACTGGCATCAAAGGTCACACCTTCGTATTTTTCAAATTCCTGGGTCGCTCCTTTGATTACAGCGTAACGGAGTGTTTCAAGGCGTGAAGCAGCTTTGTCAACTTGGTCGGCTGTATAGACACCATTGGCGCCCTTTAGTTTGATACATTCTTTTGTAGACGTGCTCAAAACGTAGGGTGTGTAGCCAGTTGGACATGCATTTGATGTCGGGGCGACATAGTCAATCATGTCAGAGAATTTGATGCCACTGGCAATCAAAGTATTGATTTCAGCGTCTGACACTGCCACTGCCGCGGTTCCAGTGCCTGTGTAAAGCGGCTTCCATTCGATTGTGAATGAACCCCCATTGTCAGCACTCGTTTGGGTCAGTTTGGCTGCATACAACTTGCCTTCTGTCAAGTCTTCTGCATTGTTCGCCACATAACGAAACATTCCACGGAAAGATCCGTCGTCACCGCCATAAACTGTTTTCTTGTCCGGCAACACATAGGGCAATTCCCAGGCCATGCGGCCCATGCTGTAATGCTTGGCTACGCTTGTATTGCTAGCAGTCGCGCCTGTGCCTAAGGTAGCTGATGTGAGTTTGACTTCTACAGGATACCCAACGCGGTAGACAGAAGTTTTAGCAGCCGCAGCAGCGCGAGTAGGGTTTGCTTTACCAGTGGTCTGTGATTGGTCTAACCCAAAATATTCAAAGTACTCATCAATCCCTGTTGAATAGCTGGAAGATGGTATGTTCAAAGAATTTGCGCCTGTAGTTGCAGTTTCAAATGCTCTAGCGTCTTCTGGGTATTCTTCGCCTCCCAAATGTGAGCCCCATGCAGTAGCAATACCAGCACAAAAATCCCAGCCCCCAAAAATTCCACTCAAATCAATTGGTTTCGTGGCAATCGCAGATAGCACACCATTGGCAGCTTGTAACAACTCCGTGATGTACATCGAACCGTTGTAGTTTTCAAATTGGGTAATAGAAAAAAGTTTTCCATCTTTTTTGAGTAAGGTCGAGTGATCTGGGGAGTAAGAAGCACGTTTGTTGTTGATATTTAAATACGCACTGGCTGTTGCTTGCGCTAAATTAGTAGCTCCAAATGTTGTTCCATCAGCTTTGATTGGTTCACCCCAGGTTGCGCCTCCGGGAACTGGCTGATCTCCTGACTTAATGATAGGTCGGAATTCCAATGGAACAAAAGTACCGTAGACGTTCATAGACGGCGTAGATATGACTTGTCGCTGGTTCGAACCGGCTAACAATTGAGCAACAGTGGCTCCATAGGCAGCTTCGTTTGCATCAACTGCCGCAATGGCTTCAAATGCAACAACAGTCTTATCAAGTCCGATACTTGGAGGACTACTACCACCACCGCAACCCGATAGGATTGCTGATGCACCTATGATACTTAAGAGGGTATATTTCATTAAATAACTCCGAATTGTTGGAGCCACTAATTTAGAGTCTCGTTATGACACTTTATTGAAAGTCTAAAGAAGATTTCGTGAATATTAAGCTTCCATGAAATATTTATTAAGGTATCACTTCAGATCCACGATAGCTAAATTGTCGTTGTCTTAAAGTGGTTTACTGATGTGACTAATTTTAATTCCGCAGACATGAAAATTCTTTTCGCAGAAGCAATTAAGACGGGACTCTTTATTTGAAATTCCCACTCAGTGTTAGACAAACTCAGGCCTAAAAACTCAATATTGCTTAAAATATAGGCAATGATTTTGATCAGGCATTTCTATGAAAACTCCATCTCCGTTTCCCAAATTTCCAACAGGTTTATCGACAGCCGAGGCACGAAAAGAAATCCAGCGGCGACTAGAAATCATGGATCAGATGGGGTTGATCAGAAAGCCTAAAAATAGCAAGGCCACTAAGAGTAATTTGTCCCTAAGCTGAAATTGACTAGTTATATAGATAGGGTAGAAGTCATGGCCAGACCCAGTAAGCAGATAGACAAAAGTCAGTATGAAACGTATGTAATCCTTGGTGGTGGCCGCATACGCTGCCTGCGCTGCACGGCAAAGTCAGTGCGGTCAGGTGAGCAATGCGGCAAGCCGGCGATGAGGTCTAGCAAGACACAGAAATGCACCCATCATGGCGGTCGCTCCAAAGGGGCGACTACCGTTGAGGGGAAGCAAAGAATCATCGACGCACACCTAAAACACGGCGAAAGCACGCTCCTTGCAAAGGCTGAATATTCACATGACTCAGCTAAGCTATCGATGTTGGAAGACTGCCTACATGTCTTAGAAATGACAAATGCAAAGCGTCGTCAAGGAAGAAAAGCCTCTGGTTACCGTCCATTGGTGGATGTGGAAGGTGTGAGGCAATTCCTTCTGGAAACCCATTTACATAATGTGTAGGGGGTCTTTTGATGGGCTTAAATTTTTTTAGTCTTTAAACCCATCGACCGATTTAGTTAAAACGGACACTCGTCATCGTCGCGAAAGTCGTCGGAACTCTCATTTTCATGTCCTTCATGTCCTTCATGTCCTAGCGAATCGCTATCTGGGTTAGGACTTGTAGGACTTGTAGGACATTGAATTGGCACTTTATGAGGGGTTATCTCCCAGTTGATCTTTCCGCTAACTTTTTGAGTTGACTTACAGTTGAAGCCGAGAGTCCGTAGCGCCGGTGATAAACGACGTAGTGCGTCCCCCATGCCCTTGGCTGATTTAGGCCAGTTAGTTTCGCCGATTGGTTTTAGCGTGCCCAGATGCGCTAGTAGGTCAATCAGTTGTCCGCTCCAGCCATCAGGATTACTTTCAAGGTAGGTCAGTAAAGCTAAGCCAATGGGAAACGATTCAATAGTGCGATGAACA
Source organism: uncultured Burkholderiales bacterium (assembly GCA_903880855.1). Lineage (GTDB taxonomy): Bacteria > Pseudomonadota > Gammaproteobacteria > Burkholderiales > Burkholderiaceae_C > Limnohabitans. The sequence continues at coordinate 6,543 of CAIRQX010000113.1, forward strand.
CCCTTTTGGCGCATGGCCTTGTAATGCTCAATGAAGATACCTGCGTCGAGCCCATTAGCTTGATAAACCGCTTCACCTAAATGTGCAAAGTCGACCATCCGTGGTTTATCTGCTTCTGGTATGACTACGTCGTCTATTTCATTTAGTGCCATAACAAATTGGTCAAATAGCGCTCCAACGATTTGGGGGTAATGGAGAGCAAAGGCTTCTTCAACCTCTTTGCTTTGAAGACGTGTTCTAACGGGCTGTAACTCAATGTGTATTGACCGATCCAGTAAGTCTTGTGCTGTCACATTCACCGTAATGCCATTGATGATGATGGGTTTACGTAACTCAATAATTATTTCTTCTTTGTTGGTGTACAAAGTTCTGGTTGCGTGCGCCCCACCTGTAGCCATTACGCACATTGCATCTTGGTATTCTTGCCCTAAGTAGCTGATATTTTCAAAGCTAACTAAGTGGCTGTTGATAGCCCCTATCCAAACGTCCTCCACCTTCTTGGGCGCGGCCCTTAAATTGGCAATGTTGGGATCAATCAGCATCTTTAGGAATTTCTGCGTCGTGCTCTTGGCGCTTCCTTGTTCACCAACAAACTCCATAACGACATGTGGAGTGTCTGCACGAAGACATTCAAGCAACCAAGACACCACCATCAGACGGTGTTCCTCAGGGATATTGATTAACTTCCAAAGCTCATCAAGTGAGTTGCCGGGAGTTGGTGTTGGTATTGCCAGCATCGAGTTACTTCGGCAAAACAGTGGAACGGATTTGCCTGAAAGCACTTTCCAACCAGTTTTGTTGATGAGAACTGCTTCCCACCTGTCGTTGCACAGGTCTAACCAATAGCCTTCTTCAGTTTTGGCTATTCGGGTATAAATATCAACGGTTTCTCCCTCGTAAACAGCTTTGCCAGAAAGAGTGCTGATTACTGTTCTGAATGATGTTTCAGAGAGTGCTGATTTCTTGGCTGCGTAGTACCTGCTGGCAACCCAATCCATGAAGCTCTTACTGGTGATGCTGTACACCTGACGCACGCCAGCGTTATTCACAATGGCATAAGGCTCCTTTTGCTTGTTATGGACGAGCTTGCAATCTTTGATGATTAGTTCAATAACCTTATTTGCAAGGCTTTTTTCTTTTTGGTCGGTAGGTTTTTTTTGGTCAGTCATTTTCATTTCCCAGTTTTGTGATTTGATTCAACGGCATGTAAGTGCCCAATGAATCTCCCGTCCTTATATGACATGGGGCGAATTTCTTTCGTGTCAGTACTTTTGTTTTCTAGTCTTAATTTCCAAAAAATATCGTTGCCTTGTGCGTCGGTATAGTGATGAATAGCTTCGTCGGTAAAGCCTTGATTTTGGAGATCCACTGTTAGTCTGTGGGCATTACTATGGATGAAATCTCTATTCATAATGCCTCCCAAACGCCTAGGTCTTTACAAGCATCAACAAATGACATCTTGTGCAGTAGTCGGTGAAACGCTAGGACATCACGACCTTTGGTGCCACATGAAAAGCACTTGAAAGCACCTTTATCCATATGGACTGCTAAGCTGGGTTTGGAATCCTCATGGAAAGGGCAGATGGTTGTACGCCAAGTCCCATTGCCTTTGAATTGGTAATCAAGACCGGCGAAATACTCCGCTGGAGTTGGTAGTTTTTTGAGATCAAATACTTGCTTGTATTTAGTCGATTTATTAAAATCTGATAGCATGATTTCAGCCTTTAAGTTAAGAGTTCTTTCTGGGTTAAGGGTTAGAGCTAGATAAGGGGTGCAACCCTGTCTAGCTCGATTTTTTTGAGGGATCATGATTTAGTCCCCGCATTAACTTTTGCACGTAACCAGTCATCTAGCTGCTCACTACTCCAGCCAGTACTGCGATTAGTTAGCTTTATCCCTGATGGAAATAAGCCGAGTCTTATTTGTTTGTAGACCGAAGAAGGACGAAGTCCTGTGATGTCACAAACTTCCTTTATGCGATAAATTTTCAGCGTCATTCATGCTCCTTTGAACGCACATGCAGTTACAGAGCTGCACGTTGGCGTTGAGCATAAAACGCTAAAAACTCAATTTTCGGAACCCAAAGGCGGGGGTTTGCGGTAGTCGCTTGATTCGTAAAGGAATTTAGTAAATTATTTTGTTTACGGGTAGGGTGAACCAACGGCTAGTGGTGATAGATTTGAAGTTTTAAACCGCTGGTTTTCACTGTCGTACCACATTTTTTCTAGTGTGGCGTATGTATACGATTTGAGGCCATTGATGTTGCCTTGACCATCTCGGTTGGAGATCAGGTCTCCATTAGTTGGGTTAAGCCATTCCCCTTCAGCGAGCTGCATTGCTGCATTAATGGCTTGATCTAAATCTAAGCCATGCCCACCTTCCTTCGTTGGTTGCATTGCGCAGTACATCCAATGAATAACTAAGGCGCGGTTTTCAATAGAAATTTCTTTAGACTTTGATCGGCCAGTTGTATATTTAAGTGCGAGCGCAATATCCGGAGGGCAGCCCAAGCTAATTTTTTCAAACGCTTCGGCTAAGTAATCTAATTGGGCGTCTGAAAGTGGATTTTTTCGCTCTCTAATTTGAACAGCTAATGCGCCAAATCTTTTCTTCTGGGTTCGTACACTCATACTAAGCTCGCTTAATCATGATGACGTTTTTTTCAACGAAACGCCCATTGCACCAATCTGCAAACCATTGCATGATTCGTATTCTTTCCTCCATAAAGTCTGATCGTAAGTAGGATGCGCGTACTTGATTGGGTTCTTGATGATCCAGTTGCCGTTCTATTGCATCTCGATTAAATCCCTTTTCATTGAGTACGTTCGTGATCAGACTCCGCATGCCGTGAACTGTGACCTTGAAGCCCATTCTGTGTAAAGCGAGTCGTAAAGTGTTTTCTGCCATATATCCATATTTGCCAGAGCTGGGAAGAACATAGCTTTCTGGCTTTCTAAAAGTGAGCGGCTCCAATATCCCGAATACTTCCACTGCTTGTTTAGGCAGGGGCAGCTTGAACTCCTTGCCTGATTTCATTCGCGAGGCTGGGACTGTCCATATTCTTTTTTCTAAGTCGATCTCAGACCATCTGGCGCCACGTATAGAGTTATCCCGCAGTCCAGTGTAGAGGGCCAGCTTCAATGCGCATACCGTTTTGATGTCAAGCTGCTGCTCTGCTTGGCTTTTGTTTAATGCCACCATTAGTTGTGGCACCCGTTCTTTGGGTAACGCATCAAAATGCTTGACTGGTGGTTTCTTGAAATATGGGTTGTCGCTCATGTCTCGGGCAGGGTTACTGGTTGCCCTATGCGTAGCTCGGGCGTAGGAAAAAATCTGACCTGCAATTGTTCTTGTTCTTACCGCCGAGACCTTTGTGCCCTTATCGTAGATTTTTTTGATGACTGTGTACAAGTAGGGTTCGGTAATCGACTCTATGGGTAACTTGGCAAGATCGGGCAGCAGAAAGCGTCTAAGTAGCCCTTCGTTGCGTTCATAGTGTGTTCCGCTCCAGTCGGACTTATTGTGTTCAAGCCATTCATTTGCTATCAGTCCAAAGGTGTTTCCTCCTTTGGTGATTTGCTTAGTTTTAGCTATTCGCTTAGAGGTAGACGGGTTATTTCCTTTAGAGACCTCCTGCCTAGCTTCTAACGCTTTGGCTCTGGCAATTTGCAGACTAACGGTTGGGTAGGCGCCAAGGCCAGTGGACATCTCCTTACCGTCAAGTCTGTACCGATATATCCATGTGCGACTTCCATCTGGTCTTATACGCATACGCAAACCTGCGCCGTCATTCAAGTAATAGATGGCCGACTTGGCCTTTGCCGACTTACATGCCGCTTCGCTTAATAGTTTTTCCGCTGCCATAACCATTCTCCTCAGTACCCGTTCTGGTACCCAATCTTAAGATGGCTTCTGGTAACTTGCAATAGACGATGGTGAATTAAAGTGCCCGTATTTATTGGGTTTCAAGAGGGAAAATAGATTTCAGTAGAGTTTGATGAAGTTAAGTTCGGCGCACTTCGTTTCCGCCAATAACCCTTTATTCATACGCCCTTCGGGGCGTTTTTGTTTTATACATACCATAAAACATACCAAAGAATAATCGCTGGTTTCATGTGCTGTAAGTAACTTCGTAGAGATTTGCTACGGGTACCCCCTTCAATTTCTAGCCAGACCAGACCCTACCGTACCCCCACCCCCCCCATTTTCTATTTGGGTCCCATCCGCGCACCCTTACACCTAGTTTTGCTCAAACGATTACCTAGTTTGGAGAAGTATGGCTGTTCACATTTACTACTGAGCAATAAGTAACTTTACGGCAGCCCATAAGCCACCTGCCCACATTCCTGCGATGGCTAAAAAAGAAATACCAAATCCGGGGCCACGCTTTGCAGGGTCTTGCTGATAAGCGAGTGCGTACCAAATGCGACCTGTAATCCAAATAGCGCCCGATACGCCAGCGCCAAGGTCACCTACCAAGCCTGCATAAATCCATATGGATGGAAGTAGCAGCATGGCACTTTCTAATGTGTTCATCTGAATGCGATATGCGCGGTCAAACATCTCGTGTCCTGAGGTTGCTGGTGCTTTGACCTCATATTTAGCACGTGCCTTACCCACATTGATGGCTGTCCAGAACATGAGGGCAACTGCAAGAAGGGTAACTAGGGATGTTAGGGGAAGTGTTGTCATGGGGTTTGATGAAGTTAGGAAGATTTATTGTGGCACGCAGGTGAAAATTCCCTAAATCAGTCCTAGGCAGCCCTTCTTATATTGATTATCATTTGGGGCTATGAAGAACCTTCTGCGTTACCTTGCATTTGTCCTGATCTTCAGGAATGATCTGTTTGTGAAAGTAGTGGAATAAAAAAATGCATTGCAATTTTAAAAAATTAATTTTTCTATCTCTATTTGTTTTTTTAGTTGGTTGTACAACTTCCGAGAGATATGTAATTGAGGATAGAAACAAGTCTTGGATTGGTCACTCAATGAATGAATTAAATTTAAAGCGAGGCCCACCAAGTTTTTCTGAAACCAAAAGTAATGGAGGGGCAGTTTTTACCTACTTACAAAATAATAAGGGGAGCAATAAAGTTTGCAAAGAGACTTTCACAACAAATGTTCAACTCATAATTTCTCAAACTAGAACATTTATGTGCTTAGGCCCACCTGCTATCAACCCAATTGGCAAATAAACCTCCCCCACCTAATCTTGTACCCATAGTCAGGGTGGAATCGAAAGAGGGCTTGGTTGGATGGGAAAGATACCCCCCTTCAATTTCCAGCCTGTCCAGACCCCACCGTACCCCCACCCCCCTAAATGGCCGGTTGGAGTTCCATTACCTATGCATAGTGCTTTGCTGAAGGAATTACCAAGTGCGGGGCGAAAAACCAACGTAAGCATTAGTGCTGAGTAGTGCAGAAATTAAAAACAAGGATCATCCTAGGTCTTTCGACCTTGCATTGCAGATTTGATACAACGTGCATAGTTTTCAAAAGCAACTGCGCGCACGACTTTTTCTTCTAAACCTTTTTTAGACAAAGCCTCAACAACCTTACGTAAATCAGAGAGCTGGTTAATTACAGCGCCTTGAGGTAAGCCGTCCTGGTCACTGCCAAACATGACGTGATCTGCACCTAATAAATTGACCATACGAATAATTTCACTCGCGTAGCTATCTATTCCGCCACCAAATGACACTCCAAGTGACCACAGACTAGTGCAATAATTTCTACTAAAGGTGCATAAATAAAGGGTTTGAAAATGAAACTAATTTCATTGTTGTTCTCGATAGTTCTAGTCTTGGCTATCCAGGGCTGTGGAGGTGGAGGTGGTAGTTCCAGTAGTGCCGCATCAACAACCCCTGGTTTTTCAATAAAAGGAAATATTTCAGGAAATGGATATGCTCAAAATTCAATTTTTGATTATTTTTTAAATTTACTAATAAGACCTAGCTTTGCGCTTAACTCTACTAGCCCCGATACGATACTTGCAATTTATAACAATGGCAATTCATCAAGAAGCTTTCCAATTGCGCCTGATGGATCTTTTAGCGTAGATACAAGCTTAATTAGTCAAAATGATATTGTTTTGTTTGTCGCCAACTCTACAACTAAAAAAATTTATTGCCATCTCAATTTGGTTTCAAATTCATCTGATAACTTGATACTTTTCAAGAAAGACATGATGAATGCAAATATTTCTCTTGGAAATGTAAATAGTGCAAATAACTGTTCAACTTTTGAGAATATCAACACGGTTAAGGGTTTTAAAAGTGACAAGTTGCAAGAACTACAAAACATAGCAAGGAACAACGACGGAGTTGCCTTGTACATTAATAATTATTTAAATCCAGATGTCCAAACCTATACTGCGGTTAAGTTTTCTATGGGATCACTTAATTCAATTGTGGGGAAATTTAATTCATTAGATTCAAATTTAAGAATTACAAATTTTAGAGGTGTTTCGCCACTCTTTTTTCCAAAAGTAGCATCATTTCCAGGCTTGTCCAGTCTTAATTTATATCCTCCATCTTCAACTAGACATTGTGATGCTTACCTCTGTTTAAATGCTTATGACTTTACCAACACAAGTATTTATCAAAATATCCTTAGCGTTACTTTGCCTGTAAAAGTTGGCGCGGCCTTAAATAGCAGTGATGCTTACACTTTAGAGGCTCCATCAATAAACAACTTTCCACCAGGAGAATGGACGCTAAAAAATAGTGAAAATGGAAATGCAGTTGGCACATTCATATTTGAGAAAGCGGAGCAAATTTTTGATTCAAATGGTTATGCGAAGATAATTATTCCAAAATTAAATATTGCTACAAACAATTCAGGGGGCATTGCAAGTATCTCAGTTCAGTATTGGATACAACTCGCAGATGGTTCATATCAACAATCAACACTTGAGCATTTTAATAATGTTGCTTACAACGTTGCATTTTCATACGTTCTAAACGGAAGTAATGTCTCGGCAAATTTTAATCTTATCAGCGAAGCCCCATCAGAACTAAAATTTATTCCTGATAAGGCAATTCAACTTAGTGATGTCAATAGAGTTATATACAGTTATATTTTAGGTGGTCAAAAAATACAGTACTTCTTTCAGTGATTTTTAACTTAGACAGATAACTGTCCGACGTCAGCGTGTGTGAGACAAATAGGGGTACTTGATTAAAGGAGTGTTTTGGTTCATCTTTCAACGGGTTATGGATTTTCCTTGAAGATACAAGAACCCCAAAACTTTCGTGGCCTCTAAATCGTCATTTTCGACTTTTTGAATCAACTCTTTTAACTTTGATTTGTCGTTTTCTTGAATTTTTGAATAAATTAGTTGTGTTTCTTTATTCAAATTTTCTACTTTAATAGATAAATTTAGGTTTTGATTATTTGGTCGTGGGTTATCACACCCAGCAATAAATAGGGTTAATAAAATAGCAACGATCAACCTAATTGTTAGCATTAAAGTATTATTCTTCTATAAACTTCGTCGATATCGTTTGTCTCAATATTTTTTATCAGCTTAACATATGTTCATTGCAAGTTCGTTCGTTTTGGCTTTCTCCCACGAGTCTTAGCGCCATGCATGATCCCATGCGCATGCCCAAGGTCTTCTAAAGAGCGGAGTCGGCGCATAGCCTCAGCCCTTTCAGTTCGCGCTGAGCGGGTCTCGCGTCCATGAATCAGCTTGGCCGCGGCGCATCTTTCTCTGCCTTCCTTGGTACGCGCACCAGTAGCTTTCCCGCCATGATATTTACACCACGCCCGCCCAGTTAAAGCAGGGGTCTTACAGCGTTCTTTGGTTCTGCGAGATGTACCTTCGCATTGTCTACAGACGATACGACCGCCGGCTGTTGTAAATGTAAAGTTATTTGACATTGATTTGCACCTAGTGAGCGTGACAAACAAAGACTAATGAATTAAATGCACTCAGGTCTCCTTGAGTCGACACTTTTATTTAATACCTTGCTTTATGTTTAGGGGCAATTTACTCATGGCAAGGTTGATGAGGCATAGCGCATCGCCTACGCGAGTAATCGTTTTTACCTCTCGCTGACCAGTGCATTGATTGCGAGCAACATAAATTGCTGCACCCCTATGACCCACAGCTTCTTTTCGTAATCAATCTCCGACCACTCGGCCTGCCTGACAGAACCAGAACGTACCGCTGTCAATATCAGGAACTCAGTTGCTTTGGCGCTGATACTGTCGTTTTTACGCAGCTTAGACATGAAGTCCCCAATCATTTGGTAGGGAACTGCTGGGTGGTGTTCGACCTTTTGTAGCTTCTTAGGAGAGGGCAGTTGGGTTGATAGATAACCAGTCCACTGTGCTGGGTTTGTGCCATTGCGGTATTCGTTGACGGTTGCATAGTCAAGTACTGTTTTAATCCTACCGAGTAATCGTTTGGCAGTTTCAGTTTTGACATACCAGAGCTTGCCTTTTTCAGTTTCAGTGACCTTGGTCTCTTGGTTTAAAACCGAAAGCACATCACGCATGGTGATGTCTGCGACCAGCATGTTTCCAATGATGGGGTAAGCGTATGCATTAAGCGTGCTGGGCCACTGCTTGCGGTGCTTGTCGCTGCTGTAGTCGCTGCTGTGGGCTTCTATGTATGCTTCAGCACATTCTTTGAATGTCTTGTTCTTGGAAGCTGCGGATAACAATGCACTGCGATCTGCGCGTTTCTTTGCTTTGAGATTGATGCCTTGTTTGGCATCAATGACCATTTTCTTCGCTTGATCACGAGCTTCGGCAAGAGATACCTGAGGGTACGAGCCAAGGCCTATAGGCTGGCGGTCATCTCCAACTTTCACCCTAAGAATCCATGATCTAGGTAGCTGAGCACCTTCCTTCGCGGGTTTACGTACTTGCAAAAGGAGTCCGGCAACGCCGCCGACAGCATGCCACCCAACACGGTTGATGCGTCTGACTTGAATATCTGTGAGGGGTTTAGCTATTATTGGCATTCCATCCTACATACCATTAAATTTGAATTTGAATGATATCAGTTGGATGAGGTTGGTGCAAATATCCCTCTGTAACCCGCATGAATACTAGGATAATGACTATTGATGGTAGATGTTGATTTTGGTCTATGGCAGCCTTCGTTTCCGCCAGGTATCAAGCAAATAAAGGCCCTTCGAGGCCTTTATTGCTTTTCCCTCACAGCTTTCCCCACATAGTTCAATGCAACTTCTAAATGCAGTTAATTCTTGACGAGTTAAATGTGTTTTCCAGTCATCTCAAATCTTGATAGTTCCCCTTGTAAGGAATGACGTGACGCACGCCCCCTTTCGGATACTTGGCATCACCTTTTCGTCCTGGGATCAAATGAAGATGACAGTGCTTACAGACTGCCCTGCAATTTCACCGCAAATCATGCCAATATTGAAGCTGCCCCTAGGCAGCCTTTCTTCTTTTGATTACCATTTGGTGTCCGAGGACACTTACACACTAAACAGGAGACTATTGTCATGACTAAGGCATCTTGGGTATATAACTTAAACGATGATAAGCGCGGGATCATTCGTAACTTAGCGCCAGGTATTGAGGCAAATATATTTCCAGGCGAGAACGTCATGCTCTCTGTTGTTCGAATTGATCCAAATTCGCAGGGAACAGTGCATGCGCATCCTCAAGAGCAATGGGGCGTTTTGCTCGAAGGAAAATGCACTCGTATTCAAGATGGGGAAGCTATCGATTGCGTTGCTGGTGATTTCTGGCAAACTCCTGGAGGTGTTATGCACGGAATCACTACTGGTGATGCGTCAGCGGTAGTGCTTGATATTTTTAGTCCTCCAAGAGAAGAGTACAAGAAATCTGGTGCAGGTTTTGGTTCTGCCAAGACATAAGATTTATCTCATTTGGCAATATGGCTTAGCGAACTGTTCGAGCCTTTCCCGGAGCTTTTATGAAAATTATTAGATTACTCAGTTTTTGTGGGATTTTTATAACTAGTCTTGCTTACGCCTCGGATGGATTTATTTTGGTGCAAGCAACATCATCTGACAACTCTGCGCGATCTAGTTCCAGAAATTCAAATGATAAAAAATCTGAGACTGTGGTTATTTCTACGCCTAAGCCTAGAGAGCGCGTAGTGCCTCAAACACCACAACCAAGTCCTGCGCCACCCATACCTGTGATCGTCTTGCCAGTTGCGCCGCAAAGGTAAATACATCAGCCGTGAAATACTTACAGGCTCTTTTCCTTGTATTGATTGTTGCCTGTACCCATGCCAAAAGAGAGAATGTAAATCTAAGCACCGTGACCACTACCTTCTTAGGTGGTGCTACAAAAGATGCCTACAACATTAAGCTTTTCTATACGGCAGACGGAAAATTCAATTTCTTAACGTCGACTGCAACAGCGCAAGTTGCAAGTATGTCGCCAGCAGAAAGAGACGAGGCACTTAAAGCGGCGACTATCAAGGCAAAGCAACAAATCTACGAGTTCATCAAAAACACCATTGAATCCGATCGATTTATCAGTTCAGTTACAAATAGTATCGAGAACTCAGATGCCGTACCAAAGCATAAAGGTACACCTAGTAATGCCAAGTTAGCTCAAACAGTGCGCGACAGTATTAAGTCGAAAAGCGATGCAATACTGAAAGGAGCTCACGTTGCAGATGCCGTGTTGGATTTAAGTAGCGGCCTAATAGTTGTCACAGTCCGCTCAGGAATTTAATCAATAGCGTGCTCACAGCTTCGGCTTGTTCTTGCTGCACCCAATGGCCCGCATTGGGAACGAGTTCACACATGGTCATGCGCGTGCAAGTTTGGTTTTGCATTTTTTCAAATGCACCAGGAGATTGATAAGTTCCCCAATCGCTTTGACCAGAAATGAATCCAGACGGCACGTCAATAGTTTTGCCTGAAAAAAGATTTAGCGCAGGTTGGCAAGATGCCTCGGTCCCACAACGGTACCAGTGCAGCCCACCTTGAAAACCGGTTCTCTGATAGCTTTGGGTATAGACCGATAGCTCTTCTTCGGTTAGCCATTTGGAACGCGCAATATGTTGTGCATCGGGCATGTAATGCGCTGAAGTTTGTGCCATGTCTTGGTCTGCGTCCATGACGTAATAAGTCGGAAGCAGTGCCAAGGACTCTGCGCTCAAACTAGGTAATGGATAGGGTTTATTTTCACTCCAGTCGGCACTTTTAGAGTGGTAATAAGCACGTAAAAAACTGTGTAGCCCTTGTTTGGCAAACTGCATATCTGCGTTGGCCTCAGGTCCAGAGTAGTACCACTGGTAATGCTTTCTTGGCCTATCCAAATCCCTTAGTTGCGCTACAACTTTATGGACGAATTCAAATGGACTTTCACGAACTTCTATAGATCCATCCACACCCGCTGGTAACTCTGGTGCGCCAGTAAAAGGAGCGCTCATCATCACCACCGAGCCAAATACATCGGGTCTTGTAAGCGCGCACCATCCCGCAACCCTAGATCCAAAATCATGGCCTATGACTGCATGCACTTTTTGGATGCCTAATGAACGCAGTAGCGCCATTTGATCTGTCACCAGATTGAGCGGGCCGTAGGGTGTCAGCGAGGTGTTGTAGTTGGCGTCCCACCCTGTTGTCTCGCCATAGCCTCGTTGGTCAGGAGCGATCACGTGATAGCCCTCAGCAGCCAAAGACGGCATAACCTTTCGCCAGCTGTAGGCCATCTCAGGAAAGCCATGCAGTAAAAGTACACAGGGTTTTGTATGAGAAGAAGACGGCTCATTAAAACCGGCTTCTAAAAAGTGCATATCTAAACCATTCACACCAGAGACAACTCTAGAGCGTATTCCGTCTGGCAATTGCAATGCATTCATGAAGGGCGCCTCAATAAGGGTTTATTTCAAAGGACTAATGCGACGGATAGCAGCAGAATTTCCTGAACGCTTCTCTCTTAAATCGTCCAGTATCTGGCATCATCCATAAATCTATTATCGTGTTCATCAAGCATGCGCTCCGAATTAGATTGCATTCGTGCCTTGAGACCCATACTTTTTTATAAAGGGACCTCTATGAAATATTGGATTTTTATGAGTTGCTTAGCACTCTCCATAAATACGCAATACATCAGCGCACAAACCTCTGAAAAAGATATCCAGTCACTTTCATTTGGCAATAGTCAAATATTGCAGCGCGCGCAAGCTGCATCCGTACAAATTACAAGTCGCGCTATCGATGACGCGGCGTCTGCTAGAACTCTGGGAAAAGAACGGCAAGGCACTGGCATAGTGATTCGACCAGACGGACTGATTCTGACAATCGGTTATCTGATTTTAGAAACGGAACAAATAGAAATTCGAACGCATCAGCAAAAAACTTACCCTGCCCACGTTGTGGCGTACGACCAAGCAACTGGATTTGGATTAATCAAATCGCTCATTCCTCTTCAAGGTATTGAACCCGTTAAATTTGGTAAGTCCCAAGATCAAAAAATCGACGAAATGCTTTTGGTTGTGTCTGCGGGTGAATCTGCGTTTTCAGGCCCCACCAAACTCAAAGATATTCGTGCCTTTACTGGCTATTGGGAATATCACTTGGATAGCGCAATTTATACAAGCCCACCCGTAGTCAATCACTCTGGTGCGGGGCTATTCAATTTGCAAGGTGAGTTAATAGGAATCGGAAGCCTCTTTATGCAAGACGTTATGCCCGCTGACCATCCGGCTAGCTTGGCTGGCAATATGTTTGTTCCAGTTGAATTGCTAGAGCCTATTTTTAAAGAGATGTTGCAAAACGGGGTGGGCCCAAACAGCCGTAGACCTTGGTTAGGCATCAATGCAGTGGAAAGGCAAGGTCGGATTCAAATTGTTCGTGTCACCCCAGAAAGTCCTGCGCAGTTAGCAGGCATTAGGCCTGGGCAATGGTTGCTTGGCTTAAATGAAAAACCTGTCGAAAGCTTGTCAGCTTTTTACAAACAATTATGGGCATTACCCATTAATTCGGGTTCTGTGAAGATTACTGTTTTTGATGGAAGAGACATCAATCAAATACCAGTGTCCATAGTAGATCGCTCAAAAACCATAAAAAAACCAGCAGGTGTTTAGGCGAAGTTGATTTAGAAAACTGTCTCAACCTTGACAGTTTTTAGCATGATGGGTTTGACCAATATCTTGTAACTGTCGAGGTCGAAGCCGTGGGGTTCGAGTTTTGAGGGTTTGCCTGCTTCCCCTGACTTAGAGCACTGCGTACCTAGGTAACACCAATTGCTTACACGGTGTCGTTGAATCCAACCATCTGCCTCTTCAATCAAATCGATAGGTCCGCTAAATGGCCATAACTCAACTTGCGAATCTGCGAGTGCAGAGAAAAGGCGTTCATCATGCGTTTGACGATCTTCTTTTCCTACGCATGCGCCTAAGCAGGTTTTAATTTGCAGACCAAAACAACCTCTTTTAGATTTCTTTTCTAGACCCAATACCGACATACACAGCAGATGCTGCTGCGCTAAGGTTTTAAGTTTTGTTCGAGCCGCATGGTGCGATGAAAACAATCCGTAAAGCTCAGGCGTTGAACCAAGATTGACAGATTTACTGTCGACGATTTCGGGTTCTGTACCTTGGCTAGTTTGGTTTAAGCGAATAGAGCACAGCGTACGAATTCGTCTAAGCCTCTGATTAAAAAGTGGGCTTAGCTCTTTGATCATGCGTGACTCCAGTAGCAAAGCACCTATTTCGCCAGCCGTTTCTATGAAATCAATGCGCCGTGTCTGGGCAATCATGTTGGTTTCATCAGGCGCGCGTAAGTGGCTCATGACACGTGCACGAATATCTACGCTCTTACCAATGTAGAGGGGCAGTTTGCCTTCACCTTTGAAGATATAAACACCCGAAGTACGTGGCAACGCATTCAGGCAGTCTGTATCGATCTTGTGGGCTATCGAGTTTTCAGTTGTATGACTACTCAAGCACCACAATCCCTTTAGGTGTTTTAAGCGTCGCCTTGATACGGGCTGGACCCTCTGAAATAGATATACCTTTTAGACCAATAGATGTATATGCAGCTTGCAGTTTTTCTGCGCTTGGATGTGTAATGTTGATGCTTTGTAACGTAACGCCAGAGCGTGGCAGTGTGTTGCGTGGGTGAAGGCGTAATGGCTCCGTTGCATCTGGTTTACCCCATTGAATGAGCGTGGGAAGCGCACCGTCAAATAGACGTTGCCCATCAGAGCGAACAGAAATTTGCCAATGCAATATTCCTTTGTTAGTTTGTCGTTCAGCGTGAATCGCTGGACCGCGATCAATACCTTCCATGCGCAAAGCCATGCGTGCAGCCTTGATGTCCGGCGTGCTCGCAACAAAATGGATCAAGCGCGGTTCCTTGGCAATGTTTTTCTGCAATTCAGGATTATCTAAATCGAACCAACGGTGTGGGTGGAGGGTCGGAGTTTTTTTAGGGCGAACAGCCTCTGGATTAATAGCAATGATTTCAAAATACGCCATAGGAAATGTAGGCGTGGCTATTTTGAATAAACGGTTATGCGTACCAAATAATGCATGTTCTCCGCCTAACGCTGGTGTAATACCAAACAGCGCTTCACACCATTGCACACCTTGGTCTAGACTAGTAGCGGCCACAACTAGGTGGTCAATTTGAGTTTGCATGAAGATAGAGTTACAGGTGCTGTGCTTACACAAACTCTGTTAACAGTTGACCTGCAAGCGGAGCTTGTTTTAGCAAGCCCTTGTGATCGGCTACTTGTTGTCCGTTGACCCACACAGCTTTGACACCTATGGC
>CAIRQX010000114.1 GCA_903880855.1 uncultured Burkholderiales bacterium
GGCAACCTATTAGGAAAGAGCCCCGACGCATTGGACGGGTTCTTCTAGGATTGAGAAATCGTAAAAGTTAGCAAAACCGAAATCTTCGTTTTTGGATTTTGCAACCAGGTTAGTAGGGCGGAGTAAAAATTACGTAGGCTTTTTCAAAAGTTGAATTGGCGACTGAGCAGTTACATTATGTAACTTTTCACATTATGAGAAACCTACGCATTATTCGTGTAATAACCGTGTAATTGATACTTTAGGTTAAATATGCCTTATAAGTCGTTGAATTTAAACGACTTTTTTATGGAAATTTTGGGGGTTTGCCTATTGCCGCGGACTTAACAGTCCGGTGCTCTACCAACTGAGCTATCGAGGAATATATTTGGTTGTAGCGGGTAATTTAGTGGTTATTAAGCAGCGCTTAAAGCCACAAAGTATTACTTTTTTCGCTAGTCAATTATTGTAGCAAATAATTTAAGGGTTTCAGAGCGATGACTTTGTTAGATTACAACTCTAGACGCCAATAAGTTTTCAAGAACTTGTCACACATCAATTTGTCTAGACCAGCTAGATAAGTACCTTTCTGATGAATTCGACTTTCTGCTACAACGTGTATCCAGCGCATCCATAAACAGCAAAGTCAGACTGAACGCGTCCATGGCCAGTAATGCTTTTTGCCAAGGGAAATAATTGCAAGCTTTCAATCTGTTTACAAAGGCATGTCTAAACATATGGCTTCTAAATCCATAAGGCTTCATTGATTTGTTGAGGGTAGAGAAGTCGGGATATTTAGTCGATAAAACTTCGCAGCATTGTTCACGAAAAAGTCTTGCTGCTGATTCAAAGAATAACCTTCAATCATTTGCGCTACAGAATTAACCAATGTTTCGAAGGTTACGCGCAAACCTGCTACGGGAAAATTGGATGCAAACATGCAACGTTCAATGCCAAAAATTGAAAGAGCATCTTGAACGATAATTTTATTATCTGAGTAACTCCAAGGCATGTCTTTCAGGCCAAATTCCGATACTTTTAACCATACATTTGAACATCTTGCAATGCGTTCCATGGCAACATGCCATGCCTTTAGGCCTTCTGCACTTCTGTCCCAAGGAAAGCCCGTATGGTTCAAAACAATCTGGGTTTCAGGAAATAGTTTAGCCACTTCAGCTGCTTCGGCAAGATGCCAATAGGGCACACGTAAGTCCCAGCTAAGTTTGTATTTGGAAAGTCTAGAGAAACCTTCAAGCCATCGAGGGTCTTGCATACCGGCAGGATGATGGGGTTTCATGGCGGAAGGGCTAGATGCAGTAACCGGCTTTGAACGGATTCCTTTGACAAGAGGAAATGAAGCCTGCCGTGCCAATATCTCTTCACTGTTTTCAGTGTGAAACCAAGCGTGCGCCACAATCGCAGAAGGATGCCCAATGAGCTGATGCATCTCTGTCAACCACTGGGTTTCGCCTACTTGATCTTCACGCGTCCATTCTGTTTCGCAGTGCACTGTTGCGATGACATTATGCATAGAAGTATCGCTTTGATAATCGGGCCATAAATAATTTTTCCTCAAGGCATCGTAATTGCCCAAAAAAAGTACGGCTCTTTAGCTTCATGCAACCATGGATGGGAATTCTTTCGTAAATCCCATAAGTGATGGTGTGCGTCAATAAGGGTGACGCTCATGATTATTTCATTGCATCAATCTTGGAAAGAATATCTCCACCGAATTTCTCTATGTACATTTTTCGAACAGGCTCATAAGCTGTTGCACGAAACGGTTCGGTGTTTATATTCTCAATAACTTCTACACCCGCTCTCCGAATCGTTGCCAAACTTTCCGCTTCGAGGCTAGCATTGTTCTGACGCTCGGCTATAGCACCCTCCTTAGCTGCCTTAATAAACATAGCCTGTTGTTGAGGGTTGAGAGCTTTGAATTTTGCCAAATTCATTACCATGGGTGCTGCTGTGAATGCATGTCGCGTCACGCTCATGTATTTTTGAACTTCTTGAAACTTCAGCTTGGAAATGTGAACTGTTGGATTTTCTTGCCCATCGACTGTCTTGGTGTTGAGTGCTAAGTAGACTTCAGAAATTGGCATGGGTGTTGGATTAGCGCCCCAAATTTTGAATGCTTCAATGTGCATGGGATTAGGAGTGGTACGAAGCTTGATACCTTTGAGATCTGCTGGCGTTCGAATGGGGCGAACTGAGTTAGTGATATTTCTAAATCCAATTTCCCAATAGGCTAAACCTTTCAGCCCACGTGCATCAAATTTGTCCATGAGTTCTCGACCCAATGGTCCGTCAATCACGCGGTAGGCATGATCTACATTTCGGAACAAGAAGGGAATGTCAAGCGCTGCTTGCTCTGGTGATACGCCACCATAGAAAGGATTACCTGTGACACTCACGTCAATACTGCCCACTTGGGTGCCAATGATCATGTCAGCACCTTTTCCCAATTGTTCTTGGGGGAAGATTTCTACTTTGTAGGTGCCGCCACTTTCTTTTTCTAAAACCTCTTTGAACTTCAAGGCGCCCACATGGACGGGGTCTGATATGGGGCCGTAATGTGCAAACTTGATGATGGTTTGTGCGAAGGACAAATTGCCAAATACAGCAGTTATTGCAATGAAGACTTTTAAAAATTTATTGAAATTTTTCATTTTCTTTTCCTCAATATTTATTGAAAGGTGGGTGATACGAAGCGAAAATTGATACAAAAAATTACATCTTAATATTGGCCTGTTTGATTAGTTTTCCAAATCTCTCAAACTCTTGCCTGTTAATTTTGCTAAATTCTTCAGGGCTAATATTGCCTGGCTCGCCGCCCAAGCCTTTTAGTTTGGCTTGAACATCAGATAACTTGATGATGCGCGCCAGTTCGGTTTGCAACTTAGCAACTACATCTGGGGGTGTACCAGTTGTAACAAATACCCCGTACCAGGTACTCATCTCAAACCCAGTTACTCCAGCTTCGGCAAGAGTAGGCACGTTTGGTAGTTCTGCGCTTCTTTGCGCAGTTGTAACCGCAAGAGGTTTAAATTTCCCCGCCTTAATTTGCCCCATGGCAGATGATGTAGTATCAAACATCATCTGAACATTACCTGCAATAACATCTAAATGAGCTTGCGAGCTTCCTTTGTATGGGACATGAATGCTTTTGACACCAGCAGCAATGTCAAAACCCTCTCCAGCGATATGCTGAGTACTTCCTACACCTGACGATGCATATTTGAATTCTTCTGGTTTGTTTTTCATTAATGTCACTAATTCTTTAACCGTATTTGCTGGAACAGAAGTACTTACGACCAAAACGTTAGGAACAGTTACTACCAGTGCAATCGGCGTGAGATCCTTCATTGGGTCAAAACTTAATTTGATTAGATGCGGTGCAATCGCTTGACCTGTATTGGTTGCAACTAACAGGGTATGTCCGTCTGGTGGTGCTTTTGCGGTAAGTTCTGCTGCTATCGTGTTTGAGGCTCCAGGCTTGTTTTCAACAATAAAAGTACCCTTTAGTGAATCCGTCAGTTTTTCAGCCAACATACGCGCAATGATGTCAGTTCCGCCTCCTGCACCTGCACCAACCATTAGTTTTACTGGTTTAGTAGGGTACGTTTGTGTAAAGCCAGAGAGAGTCCAGAAACTAAGAGAAATAAAGCAAATAAGGCGATAGATAAGTTGCATGGTGTATTTCCTTTGGGCTTAAGCGCTAAGTGAATAATTGTCTCGATGTGAGACACCCATCTTGCAAGCCAGTTCGAATGCGTTTAGCATCGCCCCAATATTGGCTTTATCCTGACCTACGATGTCGTAAGCTGTTCCATGTGCTGGGGTGGAAATGGGTATAGGCAGGCCGCCATGGACGGTTACGCCTTTTTCGAATCCCATTAATTTCATAGCAATTTGACCTTGATCGTGATACATGGTTACAACACCGTCATAACCATTGTCTTTTCTAATCGCGCGTACGAATGCAGTGTCTGCCGGGAATGGTCCTTCTGCTTCAACGCCTTGTTTAGCTGCAAGTGCTACACCGGGTGAAATGATGCGAATCTCTTCATCTCCAAAATTTCCGTTGTCACCGTTATGGGGATTGAGTCCACAGACCGCTAAGCGAGGATGTGATGTGCCTGCATTCTTTAATGCGTTGTGAATCATGAGAATAGCCTCTGCTACTTTCTCCGGCGTTATCAAGTGACTGACTTCCTTTAAAGCTACGTGCGAGGTCACTCGAGCGGTCCACAAATTCTCTAGTACGTTAAGTTCACCGCATACACCGTCAAACTTCAGCAACTCTGCAAACCAACGTAATTCATCCTCTGATTCCATGCCACCGAGCCTAAGAGCAGTTTTGTTGAGCGGAGCAAAACAAAAAGCATCAGCTTTGCCAGAGGTGACTAGATGCACGCCCTCGGCTAGGCCTTCCATCATGTACTTTCCGTTCTCCTTGCCTGCATGCTTTGGTTGGAAGCGGCCAGCATCCAATCCAGACCAAGGGTGGACTTCTACATAAGAAGGAAAAGCAAAAGAATTTTTCTGGCCAATCAAAATGATATTGGCTTTATCTGCAGTGTCTGATCGATTTAGCAGTTTCTCCACCAATTCAGGGCCAATGCCCGCTGGATCGCCCGTAAATAATGCAATGGTAGGTTTTGATTTCGACATTTAGTTGTTTCCGATAAAGTATTTAGGAATGACGGTGGTGATCCAAGGGACGTAGGTGATGAGTAACAAGGTTCCCACGAGTGGAATGTAAAAAGGCAACATTTCACGGAGTACGTCACGCATTTTGACTTTTGCGATATCTGAGACGAGATACAGGGATAGCCCCATCGGTGGGGTTACTAATCCGATCATTAAATTAAAAACTACCACCATACCTAAGTGCACAGGATCGACACCAGCTGCAATTAGAGGCTTGGCAATGATGGGGGCAATTACCAAAATTGCAGTCGTGCTATCCAAGAACATACCTACTACTATGAGCATTACATTGACTATCATAAGTAACACAAAGGGATCTTTGGAGACTGACAGCATGGCAGCTGTGATTTGTTGTGGTATCTGTTCTACCGACAAAATCCACCCAAATAAGGCTGCAATTGACACTATTAGCAAAATGCCAGAAGTCGCACGAATCGTTTCAAATGCAGCGAGGCGCAGACCCTCAAGGGTGAGTTTTTTATAATAAACAATGCCAATAAATAAGGTGTAGGCAACAGTTACAGACGCCACCTCAGTGGGCGTAAACCATCCTATCAACATACCAACTGTTAATAATACCGGCGCTGCCAACGCTGGCATTGCTGGCCACATATCTGTCCAGAATTCCTGAACGCTGGGCCATCTGTCTGCACGTGGGTAATTTCGCTTTTTGGCTAGCCATGCGGCCATAAGCATTAACATCACAGTGCACATCAGGCCCGGCAAAATTCCACCTAATAGCAATTGCAGTACTGAGGCGCCTGTCACTGTGCCATAAATAATCAAAGGAATGCTTGGCGGAAATATGGGCCCAATGATGGCCGACGAGCAGGTTACTGCGCAAGCAAAAGGTACATTGAACCCTTTTTCTCGCATAGCATCGATTTCAATACGGCCTAATCCGCCAATATCTGCTAACGCAGATCCTGAAATACCTGAAAAGACTAAGCTTCCGAAAATATTGACTTGAGCTAAGCCTCCGGGCAATCGTCCAACAGCAGTGTCCGCAAACTTATAGATGTAATGTGAAATACCTGAGCAATTCATGATGCTGCCGACAAACAAAAATACAGGGACTGCAATAAGTGGAAATGAGTCTAGAGAGTAGAGCATTCGCTGCGCCACCATATCAGCAGGAATGCCGTTTGCAAATAAATAGACCAAGCAGGGTAAGCCAATCGCCAAGACCACGGGAAAGCCCAGTAGGAATAGACCTAGAAACGAAGCAATTACAAGATATCCAGCCACTGGGTATTCCTTAGGTTAGGTTAGTTGTTTTTGCGTTTGCATGTCCAGATTGGATCAGATGCAGTAATACCATCAATGTTTCAAGCGTCAGCAAAAACATGCCCAATGCAAGAGGTGCCATAAAAATAGGGAAGGGCATTTCAAGCGTGGCCGTTTGGTTATCTAGATTTCGTGAAATGGTAATAACGGCGGATATGCCAATTGCCGTAAAAAAAACTACGCCTGAAAACTCCACCAGCATTTGTGTCCACCAACGGATACGGTCAGGCAAAAACGCTTGGACTTCTTCCATACAGATTTGCCCACCATCCCTCGTGACGTAGGACGCAGCAAGAAATGATAGGCAAATTAAGAAGTAGCGCGCCAACTCTTCCGCACCACTCATAGGTACATTGAAGACGCTACGCATAATCACTTGCGCCAGTGGCGTTGCAATCAATAAAAAAAGCAATAACAGACTGATCCAACGAACCGAGGCCCTAATTTTTTGAATAACAAACTGCATTTCGATTTACTTAACAGCGCGAATTTCTTCGATATAGGTAGACCACTCAGGAAAGTCTTTGTTGATTTGCGTCAACACAGCTTTACGAAACGCCTCTAAATCCAAGCCATCTTTTGCTTCCACAAAAATCATACCTTTGGCTTCCAAGTCTTTTCTGTACTGTGCAGATGATTCGCGATCCCAATCGAGCGTCTTCTTGCCAACTTCAGCCATCGTGTCTTCCATGATCTTGCGGTCAGCGGCAGAAACACCTTGCCAAACTCGTTCATTGATGAAAACAGAAAGAACTGATTGCATGTGATTCGTCATCATCACGTATTTCTGTCCCTCATAAAGTTTCAGGTTGTAAATATTTGGTAAAGGATTTTCCTGTCCAATCACCAAACCAGTGGCTAATGCAGTTGCCAATTCTGATACTTCCACAGGAGTTGCAACGGCACCCATACCTGTCAGCATGGATGACCAAAGTTTGACAGGTACACCGCGGTATTTTTTGCCCGCCATGTCCTTTGGCGACAAGACTTTTTCTTTGGATGTGAGTTGGCGAGCGCCTTGAAAGAAGCTACCAACAATGCGCATGCCGCCTTTATCGATAAGCTGCTTATTGATTTCTTGTAGCGCTTTAGAAGTTCTGGAGTCAGTTGCACGCAAACTATGCTCTGCATCGCGGTAAACAAATGGCGTATTAAATACGGCTGTTGCTGGCAATATCTTGCCAAGTGATGCGAAATCGTGATGGCCCATAGCGATCGCTCCAGACTTGATGCCATCTACCATTTCGCCTACACCGCCCAATTGAGAGTTTGGGTAGACCTGAATTTCAATACGGCCATTAGTGCGTTCCTTGACGAGTTTTGCAACTTCATCTGCATAAAGAGTTTGCGGTGCGTTCGCAACACCTACGTGCGCATAGCGTAATTTTGTTTGAGCCCAAGCCGATTGGCAGGTGATCGCGCAAGCAGTTACTAGAGTTACGAGCGCCCAAGTAGCGGTATTCTTTTTCATATAAAGTCTCCTTCTTTGGTGGTTTAAATTAACGATCAATCACTTTGACAATAGCGGAAGTGTCTAGTTCAGCATGGCCCATATGAACCAACATTCGGTACAACGTTTGTGCCTGTGCCGTCATGGGTGTAGGAATCTTCAAGTCTGAAGCAAAGCTCTGCACCATGTCTAGGTCTTTAAGCAGTTGCCTTGCATAGCCACGTGGGGAAAAATCTTTCGCCAACATCCTAGGGAATATTTGTTGGAATAGGATGCCATCAGCATGGCCTCCTGCTAACGCGACTGGGATACAAGATGCATCAATTCCTGCTTGTTCAGCCAATACGGCAGATTCCGCAATAACTGCATGTAAACAACCGACTATCAATTGGTTCAATGTTTTTGCCACTAGACCACTACCTGGAGGTCCTACTAAAGTAAGCCGAGCCGATACGTTTCTCAATAAATCTTCTACTCGCGCGAAATCTTGCGTATTAGCACCAACCATAACAGTCAAGCTTCCATTGCCAGAGGCTACTGGGCCACCTGAAACTGGGGCGTCAATCCAAGCGCAACCTGTTTGTTTGCTTAGAGCATCAATAAAGACACGACCTTGATTCACTGGATTAGTAGAAAAATCTATGATGCATTGAGGTGGACGAATGACTTTTGCGACTCCATGATCGCCAAAAATTACTTCCTCTACTGCATGGAAAGTAGGTAAATTTAAAAGAACAATGTTGCCTGCCAACACAGTAGATTGGATATCGGCATGGATTTCTACACCAATTTTTTTTGCTTTTTGCTGCGCCTCTGGGCTTATGTCGTAGCCATGCACTGAATAGCCTTGGCTTTGCAAATGCTTAGCCATTGGTAATCCCATTAAGCCCAGACCGATATAACTTAGAACGGGTTTGTCGTTCATTCCAGTCCCATGTCGTAAATACGATTTGCATTAGATCTAAAAAGCATGTCTTTTTCTTGTTCAGTAAAGCTAGCCACAATTATTTCAAACCCACCGTAGATTTCATCAAAAGATGCGCATACCTTATCGACAGGAAAATTACTTGCAAACATGCATCGTGTGATCCCAAATAATTCAATTAATGTTTCAACAATCCACCCATTGGCTGCTATGGTCCAAGGACTTTTAGGTATGCCAATGCCAGAAATCTTGATGGATACATTCGGACACTCGCTTACTTTTTGCATGGCTTGTTTCCATTGTTGTAATCCAGCGCTGCTTCTATCCGCTGGTAAGCCTGAGTGGTTAATGATGATTGATGTCTCAGGATAGGCGCTTGCAAGCGCATGTGCTTCATGCATATGCCACCAAGGTGTTTGCAAATCAAACCGCAGGTCCAATCGACTGAGGGAATCAAAGCCAATACGCCATTGCGCGTTTTCCATACCGCCTGGTTCGTTACTACCAGGATTTGCGTGGGCTTTGGGTTTGTGACGAATGCTTCTTACAAAATGAAATTGGCTTTGAAACTCTAATTTTTCTTCTGCGTCCAGGTCGTCTAGTCGCACGTGCATCACTGCGACGGTCGGTAGTCTTTGAACTTTTCTCATTTCAGCAAAGTAGAGAGCTTCACCCTTGTCATCTAAGGGATCCCATTCGGTTTCAACGTAGACACTACCTTGTATTTGGTAATTCTGAGCATCATTTAAATAATCTGCTAACAAGTAATTTTTGCGTATTGCTGTGTAGTCGCCGTATCGAAAGGGGATAGGTGTGGCATCGCATAGCCAGGGGTGGTAGTTTTTTGACAAATCCCAAAGATGGTGGTGCGCATCAACGATTCTTCTTTGACGCGGTGATTGACCAGCTCCAGAGTTCATGCAAAATAACTTCCCTAATCTGTAATTACGCATTATGCTAAGTACCTTCCAGTCAATATTGCCTATGGTTAACCCTTCCTCTACCAAGAAACTTGCGTTTACTCCCCAACCAGCCATTAGTCGCTTGGCCTTACATGACGAAGTCACATTGCGCCTGCGAGACATGATCGTAGAGGGCCTACTCGAAGCAGGTGCGCGTATACAAGAAATGGAATTAGCTCAGGTCCTAGGGGTATCGCGTACCCCAATACGTGAAGCCATCAAAGTTCTGGCATCTGAAGGATTGGTGGATATGCTTCCGCTCAAAGGAGCTGTTGTAAAACAATTCTCTGATAAAGATGCGCAAGACATGCTGAAAGTGATCGCGGTATTGGAATCATTTGCAGCCAAGCAGGCTAAGGCAGCCAGTCAAGCTGAGATAGATCATATTTTGGCTTTACATCAAAAGATGCAGTCGCATTACAAGCGCAAAAACCGCAGCGAATATTTTGCTTTGAATCAAAAAATTCACGATAGTTTGATTGCTCTTTCTGGCAATGACACCTTAATAGGCTTGCACGCTACTTTAAGTAAGCGGATGAGGCGTATTCGTTTTACAGGCAACACAATGCAAGTCAATTGGGATGAAGCCATGCAAGAACATGAATCAATGATGGATGCATTGAACTCGAAAGACTTCAGCCGCCTAGCTAAAACTATGGAGCAACATATTTTGAATACATGGCCGCGATTGCAAAGAATTGCTTTAACCAATTAATTACAGCAATGTGCAAGACAAACATTTTTTTGGGTTGGCAATCATCATTAGTAGAATAGTTTTATTCTTTAACGTCTAGATTCTGGACGATCAGGGTACTCTGGACACCCTTAGGGCGTCCAGATTCTTGACGCTTGCATTGCTCTGAACGGGTAGGGGTGTCCAGAGTGAATGCAAGTTTGAAGTTATAGATTAGTTCGAGTCCAGGTGGGCCCACCATTTAAATAGTCAACCTTGAGTGGCTTTTTTTAAAAATAAAAAAGGGCGAATGTCTCGCCCCCTTTGGTATTTTTTAAGCCGCTCCGTGGGAGTCCACGTACAAGGCATAAATGGAATGGCAACTTCCCGTGTAGAGCCTGTTTTTCTTTGGTCCGCCAAAAACCAAATTAGCACAACGTTCTGGCAACTTAATGAAGCCGATGGCCTTTCCTTCAAGGTTAAAGATCTTCACACCATCGAGGTCTTCAGACTTGCCTTTTAAGTTGTAAACCTTGCGTGTTGCATTGTCTTTGGGCTCTGAGGCAAGCGCTCCGTTGCTACCCCATCCGCACCACAAGTTACCAGCTATATCGACTTTGAAACCATCCAACGCGCCTTGGTCGTCAGCATCAATCAACATGGTCTTGTTAGAAACTGAACCATCTGCATTGACGTCATAGCTCCAAATGTTGCGGTTGGGCGTACCTTTCCACTCAACGACATAGAGCTTCTTTTCATCTGGAGAGAAGGCGATACCATTGGGGTTAACCAAATCAGAAATCACTGCTGTGAGCTTGCCGTCCGTACCGATGCGGAAAACGTTCGTATTGGTTTGCTCGCGCTTACCCTTAAAGCCTTCCCACATCTCAAGCGACACCGCGTTGTGACGAGCATGGTTGTGAAACGTGAGCCACCCGATGTGCTTGTCTTTATGGGCAAGCATCTTGTCTGATTTAATACGACGCTTACCTTCTAACCTAAAGTGCCCGCATCCACCGTGAGGCAACTTCCCGTCATAAAAGAGGCCTCCGAAGAAGCCAGCCAAAGGATGGGATATGCAATCTCCACGGGATCTGCCCAGCGCTTCAGCAGATTTTGTTCATATCGTTGGTGGTCAATTTCAATGCCAGACTTTCGAGCTTCTACCGCGCGCTTGATGTGAAAGGGCGTAAGTGTTGCACCCGGACAAATTGCGTTCACACGAACTTGGTGCTGCGCTTCTTCATAGGCCAAAGTTTTGGTCAATGAAACAATGCCAGCCTTGGTCACATCGTATTGCCCCATCCCTACCCTAGGATGGAACGCGTGTGTTGAAGACACGTTCACAATACTGCCAGCTTTACTTTGTCGCAAGCTGGGCAATGCCTCTCTGGCCATGTACACATAACTGAGCAAATTCACAGCAATGATTTGATTCCAAACTTCAGCCGTTGAGTCTGCCAGTGGCTCATAAGAGCGCATGCCCGCGTTGTTCACCAAGATGTCCAGTTGCCCCCAATGTGACACAACGCGCGAGATCACTTCTGCTGCTGAAGCTTCAATGGCAAGATCGACAGGGATGCAAATAACTTCAGCACCCGGGATGGCGTCTTGAACAGATTTGGAAACTGCCTCTAAGGGTGAATCTGGCAAGTCGACCAACGCCACCTTGGCACCATGTTCACAAAAAAGTTTGGCAGTGGCCGCGCCAATACCGCCAGCGCCCCCCGTCACAATGGCTACTTTGCTGGCAAGTCTTTTCATATGGAGGGGCCTATCCTAGGGTACTGATTTCTTGATGTTCGACGAAATCTGGATGTCGATAAATTCGCAAAATTGCGACGATGCTGTAGACGCTCATCAACAATGCAGTCAAGGGTATCGCGACGTACCAGTAAATTTTGTTAACCTGAAGATAGGGTGTGGTTTCGCCTGAATTAAAGCCAAATTCTGCGCCGTAATACACCAAGATCCAAAGCAAAAATAGCATCGATAAATGAATGGCGACTGAAATCAATCGCTTCAGATCAGGGCGCCAGATTTTGTCGAATGCGCCCACTCTGTAAAGTGATCCTTCGCGCCAAAGCGCAGCCGTTCCAGCAAATGTCAGCCATACAAACAGAAGGTCAATGAGCTCGTCGTAACCCGAGACGCTGATACTGGGAAAACTTCTTTGTACGATTCCAAAACCCAATAGCAAAAAGAGTCCAAAGAAGCATGCAATGACAGTCCATTTCAACACATGGGCGATTGTTTTATCGAGCTGAATGAGGAATGTCATTTGATGAGACCAAAACCGAATAATTGCGGCAACCACATTGAGAAGCTAGGCACATACGTGACAAGACCCAATACCACCACCATGGCCAGTAAATAGGGCGCCAGTTCACTCACAATGTCAGCAATGGGAACCTTCGCAATGCCCGACACCACAAACAAACAAAGTCCTACTGGCGGCGTGACCAATCCAATCATCATGTTGACGACCATGATCACACCAAAATGGATGGGGTCAATTCCGATAGCGGCAATCACAGGTGCAAGGATGGGGTACGTGATGATCATGATGGCAATTGTTTCTAGGAACATGCCTAAAAACAGTAGGACCAAATTGATGATGAGCAAAATCATGATGGGATCGGCCGACAACTTCATGAGTGCCTGCAGAATTTGATTGGGCACTTGTTGCTGAATCAGTACCCATCCAAATGGGGCAGACATTGCAATGATGAACAGCACTTGAGCTGTTTGTGTTCCCGACTCCCACACCGTGTCAACCAAAGCTTGCCAGGTCAGTTCGCGATAGATGAACTGACCCAACACAAAGGCATACGCAGTCGCCAAAACAGCCGCTTCAGTGGGGGTGACAACACCAGAAAAGATGGCAACCAGAATGGCTGGCGGCATCGCGAGAGCCGGAATGGCTTTAATGAACGTGTTCAATGCTTCACTGTCAAATCGCACGCCCTCAGAGACTGGCAAATTCAATTTCTTGGCTTGCAGGCCAATGGCCACCATCAAGCCAATGCCCATCAAAAGACCAGGAATAATGCCAGCCAAAAACAAAGCGCCCACCGAAACATTGGCCAAGCTGCCATAAATCACAAACGGAATGCTAGGGGGAATGATGGGACCAATGGTGGCCGATACAGCAGAGATGGTGGCCGAAAATTTGGCCGTGTACCCCTCTTTGATCATTGCCCGAATTTCAATGACGCCCAAGCCTGCAGCGTCCGCAACGGCCGAGCCCGACATGCCTGCAAAAATCATGCTGCCAATGACATTGACGTGGGCTAAGCCGCCTCTGACTCGGCCCACCAGCAGTTTTGCAACTTCAAAAATGCGTTCGGTGGTGCCGCCCACATTCATCAAGTTGCCGGCCAATATGAAAAACGGAATGGCCAGCAGCGGAAATGATGTGGTGGCGACGTAGGTTCTTTGAATAAAAATTAACAGCAGGTCCGTGCCGCTTGTTGCGATCATGATGACCGCAGCGATCAGACCCAATGCGCCTGCAATTGGAAATCCTAAAAGAATTGTGATGCAGGTGGCAATGAGGATGAACGCAACAAGCATTGCAGAACAGACTGAATTAAGTTTTAGCGGCTGATACTGCGCGTGACCAATTGGTCCAGTTTTCGTCGCCTATGCTCTTGCGCAACACATCGTATGCAGGGGCCATTTTGTCTCGGAAGGGCGCAACATCGGGTCGGGTAATGGCCAAGCCAGCCTTCTGCATGATCGCAATTTGCTCTTCCTCTTTTTCGCGAACTGCTTTTCTGGCTGCTTGCCCAGCAACCGTTGCTTCTTCTGAAATAATTTTGCGCTGCGCTTCATTCAGCTTGCTTTGCCAAGCACGCTGATTGGCGACCAACATGATGGACGTGTAGATGTGTTTGGTCAGCGCAATATGGCTCTGCACTTCAAAAAACTTAGCTGCAAAAGTGGTGCCAATGGGATTGTCTTGGCCATCAACCGTTTTGTTGGCCAGCGCCAGGTAAACCTCTTGGAAGGCAATCGTTTGTGTATTGGCACCCAAGGCTTCAAAGGCAGACTTGATGGCCAATTCTGGCGGTACACGCAGCTTCAGACCTTTGATGTCGTCTGGGGTGCGAATGGCTTTGCGGCTGTTGGACAGTGCACGGAAGCCCCACTCAAAGTTGGCAATCCAGCTGAAACCTACCGCTGTTAATTGTTGAGCCAACCAATCACGTCCAGTGACATCGAGGGCTTTGTGGGCGTGCTCGTAACTGTCGAAATGATAAGGGATATTGATAACGCCAAGAGGCTTGGAAATTGACTCGATGTTGGATGGGTTCATCAAAATCATGTCGATGGCGCCAAGCCTTGTTTGCTGGGCTGTCTCGACGGGTGAGCCAAGTGTGTTGTTGGGATAAATGGTGATTTTGATTTCGCCATTGGTGCGGTCGCTGATGCGCTTCACCATTTTTCGGCTTCGGTGTGGACGGGGTGAGAGAGGTCGGCAGGGTGCGTGAGTTTCAGTTCTACGGCTGCTTTTGCCGGTATCCATAAAGAGCCGATGGATGCTGCAGCCCCTGCTTGCAAAACACTGCGTCTGTTGAGGGAAGAAGTTTTTGGGGTTGAGTTTGTCATGTCTGTCTCCTTTTTAAATAATTCTTGCATACAAGATTTTGGTCGTCAAGTATTCTTTGCGCGGGTCTTGAGTTTCTCTTTGATGGGTTTGGATTGGTCCCGAATTGACTTCACAACAATAGAGAGTCCATTCTGAACATGCGACTTCATGGCCTTTGCTGTCCCTGCGCTGTCGTGCTGTTTGATGCGTTCAAGAATGGCGCCGTGTTCAACCATGGCTTTGTCCCAGCGTTCAGGCCATAAGTTGGATGCGTATCGGGCGCGATCGATCCGCAGTGCCAATAAGTTCCAGACCCACAGCAGGACGGGGTTGCCAGAGTATTTCAATATCAAACGGTGAAATGCTTTGTTGGCTTTGAAGTAATCTGGCAGCTGATCTTGGGCACGGTGCTTCAGCATCGTGTAGTGAAGGATGCCCAATTCTGCTGTTTCTTCCTCTGTAATTCGCACAGCAGCCAATTCGCCTGCAAGGGCCTCAATGGCGGCGACCACATCGATCAATGCGGCAGTTTCTTCTGCATCCAGTCGGGTGACTGTGGGTGAGCGATTGGGGTTTATATCTAGCAAGCCTTCTTGCGCCAAAGTTTTGATGGCTTCGCGTACGGGTGTTCTGGATACATTCAGGCGCTCGCACAATTCGCGTTCATTTAATTTTTCACCTGGGCCAATGGCACCGGCAACGATCAGGTTGCGCAATGTTTGTACGGTGCTGGCATGCATGTCCCCTTTACGCAAAGTGGCGCTCTTTTTTGTTTCAGCCGACAGGCTGTCTAGCGGGGTAGGGGTGTTGGTTTTATGTTTCGTCATGACTGGGCTCAGTTTGACAGACTTTATTCTTGTATGCAAGAATAAAGCATGAACATTGAGTCTATTTTCCATCAATTTTCTACGATCGACTCCACTGAGTCTGGCGTGGGGCTCGTCGGTGCTGGTGAATTTGGGGCTACTTTTGTCTCTCAGATTCATCGAATGAAGGGCGTCAAGGTGGTTGCCATCTGCGACCAACAACCTGAAAAAGCCTTCCAAGTGGCAGTTCAGTCTGGCATCGACAAGGCAAGAATTTTTGTGGCACAAGATCTTGAATCTGCAAAAAACGCCATCTCTCAAAACCAGTGTGTTGTTCTTAGCCGTGCAGACTGGCTTGCTCAACTGCCATTGCAGGCAGTACTCGAGGCCACGGGCGACCCTGAAAGTGCTGCGGCCACTGCATTGGCGTGCATCAAGTCGGGTAAGCATGTGGTCATGGCCACCAAGGAGGCTGAAATTGTGGTGGGTGCTGAGTTGGCCAGACTGGCCAAGCAACACAAGGTGGTCGTCTCCCCAGTAGATGGTGACCAGCCTAGTTTGTTGATCGGCCTCATTGAGTGGGCCCGGCTCTTGGGCTTGCCGGTCATTGCTGCAGGTAAATCTAGCGAGTCAGATTTTGTATGGACGCCTGCTACAAACGAGGTGAAGGCTTGGGGCCAAACTGTGGTTTCAAAAGAAGTAGGGCAAAACTTTATTCCCAACGACCCTCATTCATGGGGTGACGTTTTAGCAAATCGAGCAAGTGTTCCTTTTGACCTGACCACAGTGCCAGACCTTTGCGAAATGGGCATCGTTGCCAACCACACCGGGTTGTTGCCCGATTGCGCAAGCCTGCACGCGCCAATGGCCAGAACCGTTGAGTTGCCCAGTATTTTTAGGCCCAAGGAAGAGGGCGGCATTCTCAGTGGCAAAGGCCGTGTAGACATGTTCAACTGTTTGCGCAGGCCCGATGAGCTTAGTTTTGCAGGCGGTGTTTTTGTGGTGATAGAGGCGCCCGATTTAGAAACAGGAAAGCTTTTTGCAGCCAAGGGCATACCAACTTGCCCCAACGGCAAATATGTCTTGATTCACAACCCAGTGCATTTGCTAGGTGCTGAGGCTGCCATGTCAATTCTCTCGGCGGTCAAAATGGGCACAAGCTGCGGCGGCCGAGACGTACGCCCCGTTGTCGATTTAATTGCAGTTGCGCAGCGTCAAATTCAAGTGGGTGAATTGTTTGAGATTGGTACAAGGCATGTCATTTCAGGCTTGGGTCACCAACTCATTGGCGCCAAGCCAATGTCGCACGACAATCCGTTGCCCTATTATTTGTGCGCTGGTGCAAAAGTAATTCGTCCTATTCCAAAAGGAAAAATTGTCAGATGTGGAGATGTTGAAATAGATTCCAGCAGCGTCTTGTACCAACTTAGACAATCACAAGATCAACACTTCTTTCCTCACTGATCTCACAGATATGACGCAAGTAAATTCCGAGAAAAAAAAGCTGCAATTCATAGATGCGCACCATCATTTTTGGGATTTAGAAAAAAATGACTACCCGTGGCTCAAAGACCATGAAGAACCCAACTTCTTCTTGGGCAATTACGATGCCATCAAGCGTAATTATTTATACAAAGACTATTTGCAAGACAGCCAAGACTTTCAAGTGCTGGCCACCGTGCATTGCGAGGCTGAGTGGGACCGAGATGATCAAGTAGGTGAGACCCAATGGCTTACAGACATTAACAAGCAAACTGGTTTGCCCACAGCCATTGTTGCGCACGCTTGGTTTGATACTGACAACGCGGCGGAGGTATTGGCAAAGCAAGCCGCTTTTCCTTTGGTGAAGGGCATTCGGTCCAAACCCAAGACCACGCTACAGCCCGATCTTTTGACAAACAATTTGCCTGGTGGCATGCAAGATCAGAGATGGTTGGAAGGGTATGCTCGATTAGAAAAGTACGGCCTTAGTTGGGACTTGAGGGTGCCGTACTGGCACCTTTATGAAGCTGCTGAAGTTGCTCGGCAATTTCCCAATACGCCCATTGTTTTAAACCATACCGGATTTCCTTGGGATCGAAGTGCGGAGGGCATCAGTGCTTGGAGCAAAGCCATGGAGGCGTTGGCCAAGCACCACCATGTGCACCTCAAGGTTTCTGAGTTTGGTCTGAAAGACCGCGCTTGGGACTATGCTTCCAACAAGGAAATTGTGCTGCGTGCCATCAGCATTTTTGGCATTGAGCGGTGTATGTTCGCGTCCAATTTTCCTGTGGCTGGGTTGAGGGTTGATTTTGCGACTTTGTTAAATTCGGTTGCCAACATGGTTTCAGGATTTACGGAGAAGCAGCAGCATGATTTTTTTGTTGGGAATGCTGCGCGGTTTTATCGCTTAGGTATCTGAAAACGGATGCGCATGTTGAAGCATGCCAAAACAATATTATTCTTACCCCCAATTAGCTTATGCTTAACTAAAACTCAATAGGGCATGCCAGTGGTGAACATGCGTATTTCAACTCTTTCGATGGAAATGCATCGACCCAATGAGCGCGCATGGTCTAGTTCCTTTTGTGTTTTGCAAAGGTAAACTTCTGCCACTCACTGCAAAATGATGACGTTTATTTCGATATGTCAGGTCTGGAGCCTGTAATTCAGAAATTACCAAAGTAACACTATTGGATGCTCTGGACACCCCCCAAGCGTCCAGAATCTGGACGCTTGGGACACTCTGGACGGTACCGGTGCTCTGGACGCTTTGGGGTGTCCAGACCAGGGTGGTACTAATTAATTGCTGCATCCCCAAGTATGTCGAGATGGTTTGACGCCCCGCCCAGCAGAAAAACTGTTGGGGCTGTTTAACGGTACTTAGATACGCACGTTACGAATGACTACGACTTGATAACCTAAGACGTTAGCGCTGTTTTTTTTCACTTTAGAAAGAGGGCGGGGTATTAGCAAGCCCAAGCCATTAACCCCTCGGATCCTCTTCTTTACGCAGCAGGCTGAACAGGAGTGAGGCGTTTTGAGAGGTTGCGAAGAATTATCAAGATGGCGGCTCCTTGAGCTGTCTTTCCTATATTTCCGACGATAGCCTCTAAGTAGCTTCCAATCTCTGGTACGGCAGTCATTGCACTAGCAAATGCAGTGAGTGCAAGCGCGCTGAGAATCACTCTCACTTGAAATTCTGAAGGGGTGTAATAGCCAAACACACAGCCACATGCAAGGAGCAGCAACGAGCCAAAAGGAATGGTGACCCCGACAGCCATTAAGACGGCAATCAGTAGACCTACTAACCCAACGATTTTGTCTGTATTCATGGAAGCTCCTAAATAGTTTTTGCAAATAAAAAGCCATGCACCACAAGTGTGCAAAACCGAATGTATAGACCTATTAAGTGAATAACTCGAGATAAACCCTTGTACAAATGCCAAAAATGCTTAATCTGAGTTGCATATGAGTACTAAATTCGGTACTTTGAGAAATTCGATGAGATTAGATTCTTGATTAAAGTTATACAAGTTGGTGCCGATATACACAATGCTAGTAATTTAAAACCTATGGAGCCTCGCTGTGAATTTGGCATTTGGAGATCTACAACTTTCGTCAGTGACAGGTAAGCCTGTTGCTAGCGAAGCTGTACCCAAGCCTATTCGGTCCTTGCCTAAGGTCGAGGAGCCTGTGAAGCCCAAGCCACAAGAGTCGGCTCCCATAAGTCCCGAAAAACTAGTGGCTGATACAACCAATATGAGTTATTCAGTTGATTCAGCTGCTAGCGCATTCACTATAAAAATCACCAATAAATCTACAGGCGAAGTCATCAGAAAACTTGATTTCAAGGGGTTTTCTCCAGACGTTCACCTAAGATCAAAATTGAGTGGTAGTTTCGTGGATGTCAAAAGCTAAGACTTTACAAATCTTAAATTCAACTTTTATAAAAGAGTTGAAACATGTTTGAAAATCTGATTTGGTGTTGTCATCCAAATTAAATTTTCAACTCTGAATTTACATATATGTTTTAAGGCTTTTCGTAAATGTCTTAAACGGTAGGGCTGCCCAACAATATAGGGGTGTAGTGCAATGCCCATCACAAGAGGTTGCTGTTTCGACTGTTCAAGCATTTCGTCAAATTGATCAATAATCATTTGAGCAAAATCCTTTCCATCCATTTGCCTGGAAATGATCATGGGTATGTCATTGATCTCTTGAGGGTAAGGGATTGACCATAAAGTTTTACCGCTTCTGGTTTGCATTGGAATAGGCTGGTCATCGTGGCACCAATTCAGTGTGTATTCATAACCAGTTTCAACGAGAAGGTCAGGTGTTACTTTGCTTTCACTGATCCATGGCGATAACCAGCCGGAAGTTTGACGATTACTTTCTAAATGTATGCGGCGCTTACACATTTCCAGCAACTCTTTTTCGTCACTCTCGCTCCAAGAACCTTGTCTTTCAGCGTTGCTATGACCGTGACCAACTAATTCATCGCCGCGGTCTACGCACGCTTGTATGAGTTCAGGACAGTGGTCGTATAGCGCCGTGTTCATGAGTGTTGCAGCAGGCAATTTAAGTTCATCAAAAAGGTCAAGGCAACGCCAAGCGCCTACCCGGTTTCCATATTCACGCCAGCTGAAATTAAGTACATCTGGCTGAGGCGAAGCAGGGCCGATCATGGCGCCCGCACCTTCACCAAACGCAAAGTGCTCCAAGTTCAACGCTAAGTAAACAGCTAATTTCGAATGATTCGGCCATTGGTAAATAGGTCTTTTATGAATTGCGCTGTAAGGAAACCTGCCATGGTCATTTAGTTTCCCTAGAAATATTGGGCTTGATGAAGACACGATCCTGTCCTTTATGTTTGGATATCTAGATTTATAGCAATCTGAGTTCACGATTGTGGTGCTTGGTTACGAACAAACAACATCTTGATGCATTTAAATGGATTTCAAATGCACCAATTCGGCGCATGGTTGTATCGAATTAAACACTACGAGATTACTAAATTAGAACAGTGAGTGTTGCAATTAGTGTTCCAGATTAAATGTCTAAATTTGGCATGAAAACTGCTCAAACTTGATGCCGTTCTTATCCTCATTTTTTCATTTCTCTTAACAAGAGGCACTAAAGGAGTTTTCATGAAGCGTCGTCAGATTCTTGCCGCAGTTGGTGCGGCAATGTTGTCATCTCCAGCAATTACCCAGGCTCAAAGTTCAAATTGGCCCAGTAAAGGCCCTATTAGATTAATCGCTCAATTTCCGCCAGGCGGATTAGTAGATACAGTTTCACGACTTATGGCTCCGCACTTGTCGCAAGCTTTAGGGCAAACAGTGATCGTTGAGAATAAGGCGGGCGCCGGCGGATTGATTGGCACAGATTACGTGGCTAAACAACCTGCAGACGGTTATTGTTTACTTGTTAGTCATGCATCAGTACACATATACGCTGCTGCTACACGTAGCTCTATGCCATTTGATCCCATCGCTGACTTTTCCCATATGGCAATGTTGGTCGAAGCGCCAATGGTTATCTTAGTAAGAGCCCAGTCACCCTACAAAACACTTGCACAATATCTTGATGCAGCTAAAACTAAGCCGGTACGGTATGGAACTTCCGGCATAGGCTCAGCCAACCATTTATACGGCGAGCTTTTAAAAATTGAAGGGCCAGCACCAGAGCATGACCATGTTCCATACCAAGGAAGTGCTCCAGCTATGCAAGATTTACTCAGCGGCCAGATTGACAGTTTATTTGACCCAATCACTACTAACGTAGCGCAACTTAAAGCGGGAACGTTAAGGGCTTTAGCTGTTTCCACGCCTCAACGACTACCTGCATTGCCTAGCATTCCTACATTTGCAGAAGCCGGATTTCCATCGATGACGGGCTCACAATGGCTTGGGTTGTCTGCGCCGAAAAATTTACCGGCACCAATTGCGCAAAAGCTTTCATCTCTCATGCCTGAAATATTAGCTAAGCCGGATATCATGGCGCGTTTAGAGGAATTACAAACACTTCCGCGTAAAACGCCCGTCGTTGGAGATGAGTTTGTAAAGGTTATCCAATCCCAAATTAACACGTGGACAAAGGTTGCTAAGCGTGCAAAAGTCGAGGTCATTGTTTGAATCTGAAAGCGAATACAGAAGTTAATTTTGACAATCTAACGGCCTATCAGCGTTATAAACTGATGGCCAGTTTGATTGTTCCAAGACCTATCGCATTAGTAACCACTATCGGATCTTCAGGGGTCGCAAACGCGGCCCCTTTTTCAATGTTCAATATGCTGGGTGAAGATCCGCCGATTTTGATGATCAGTATCAATAAGCACAGCGATGGCAAGTTAAAAGACACTGCTACGAACATATTGGATAACGGTGAATTTGTAGTCCACATCTCAGATGAACCTATGGTTGAAAAAATGCATGCTTGTGGTGAAGCATTCCCCTCAAATATCAGTGAATTGACTGCTGTTGGACTTACACCGGTACCTTCGCAATGTGTACGTCCTCCAAGAATTCAAGAGGCGCCAGTCTCGTTTGAGTGCGTATTAGATGAAACTCTTGAAACACTGAGCAGATACATTTTTATCGGGAAAATCAAATGGCTTTCCGCTAGAGATGGTTTGATCGATACTGAAACATGGAGGGTTAACCTTCGCGATTACTCCCCTGTAGCGCGCTTTGGGGCTAGTTATTACATTCGCACCTCTGATCGATTTTCTATTGACCAAGAGGGGAAATCCTCTTCAGAGAGTCAAATTGATTCACTTTAAACAAACAACGCTAGATACGCCCACCAATATTTAAATATTTTGATGGAGGTCTTATTTCTCGCTTTTTACTTATCAACCCAAATACAAGTATTGAAACAACAAAAAAGTTGCTTTCAAATTTAGAACCATTGCTGTTGCCAGGCATGGTTCTAGATTCTCGAACTGCTATGCGAGGTGCGTCTTATATTGCGTGTGAAGCAAGCCATGCCTTTGCTGGAGCGCATCTATTAGAAATTTGGGCAGATTACTTGAAAGAGGAAAGTGCTCCTCTAGACGGAGTATTGATCGGATGTTTTGGAGACCCGGGCTTGTTCGCACTGCGTGAATCTAGTTCTTCTCCGGTCACTGGTTTAGCAGAAGCCTCATTTATTCAAGCGTCAAAGCTAGGCCCATTTTCTGTTGTTACAGGCGGAGCTCGCTGGAAGCCTATGTTGAAACGCTTAGCGATGGCATTAGGTTTTAACCATCAACTACTGCACATTGAAACAGTCGAGGCAAGTGGAGCAGAGTTACAAGCTAATCCAAAGATGGCTATTGAATGTTTAACAAACGCTTGTAGGGCAGCTGCAGTACCTGAAGCAAAATCGATCATCCTTGGAGGTGCAGGATTGGCTGGTTATGCTTCTCTGATTCAATCACACATTCAAATTCCACTGATTGATAGTGCGGTAGCCGGGCTAACTGTTTTACTGTCCAAATCGACCCTGGCGCCGCAACGTATTTCCAATGGATTCATGGCTAAATGGACGAATGTCCCCGAATCAATGCAGGGACTGTCCAAATAGAGTCCACGAAAAGGCGAATAGTCAAATTACTTTATGTCGCCCCGTGTGCTTCCACATAAAGCGCGTAGATGGAATGAGAACTGGTCATATAAAGTCGGTTTTTCTTCGGTCCACCAAAAGCCAAATTGGCGCAACGCTCAGGCAGTTTGATAAAACCAATGGCTTTGCCTTGTGGGTTAAAAACCATCACGCCATCCAAATCTTCAGATTTACCTTTGAGTTGGAAGACCTTTCTGCCGTTCATATCAGTAGGTTCAGGCTGCAACGCGCCGTTACTTCCCCAGCCGCACCATAGGTTTCCGTCTCTGTCTACTCTAAAGCCATCTAGTGAGCCTTGGTCTGCAGCGTCAACCACTTTTGTTTTGTTCGTTAAAGTGCTGTCTGCATTAACGTCGAAGCTCCAAATGCTTCGGTTGGGAGTTCCTTTCCATTCCACGACGTAGAGTTTTTTCTCGTCTGGGGAAAAAGCGAGGCCATTCGGATTTACCAAATCTGTAATCGCTGCAGATATTTTTCCATCTGAACCAATTCGATAAACATTGGTGGTTGCCTGCTCTGGTTTGGCCCGTGTGCCTTCCCATTCCCCATTGATACCAAACAACGGATCCGTAAACCAAATAGAGTCATCTGATTTAACGACCACGTCATTGGGTGCATTCAGGCGCTTGCCTTCAAAGCTATCGGCCAATACGGTAATTTTTCCGTTTGCTTCTGTACGTGTAACTCTGCGTGTTACAGAGTGCTCGCAGGTAATAAGTCTGCCTTGGCGGTCAAATGTATTGCCATTAGCGTAGTTTGATTTCTCGCGAAAGACGCTGGTTTTACCGGTTGCTTCATCAAACTTCATGATGCGGTTATTGGGAATATCGCTAAAAAGCAAATATCCACCCTTAGAAGAATACGCAGGGCCCTCGACCCACCTGAATCCCGTTGCAACTTGCTCGATAGTGCTGCTGTAAATACGGTACTTGGCAAAGCTTGGATCCAATATCAAAACATTTGGATCTGGGTAGCGCTGGTTTGGCAGGAAACTAAATGCTTGGGCTCCAGCGGCCAAGCTGATTGCAGTTAGACCTCCACCTGCAGCTACTTTTAAAAAACTCCGGCGTTCATTCGTTAATTGATTTTGCATTTTGTCTCCTTTGGAATAATAGTTTTGTAAGCTTAGTTACGCATTCGAATGTACACCTTGAAAGGGATATGTAGTCCCCTTCAAATTTGGCGCTTACTTCTTAGGAGGTTTACCGCCACTCTTCACACATTCATCCATAGAGTTAAATGGTGTGAAGTTTTTAGTTTTTTCGTAGTGCGGGCTACTCTTGTCGTGGCAAATACCCGAATCAGACTTCTTAACTGGGTCGGCTGCAGCGGCAGGTGCTTTGGCTCCAGCAGGTAATTTGCCGCCGCTTTTTATACATTCGTCCATCGAATTGAATGGGGTAAATTTTTTGGTGTTGCCATAAGAACTGCTTGAGGCATCATGACAAATGCCACTGTCAGACTTTTTAACGGCAGGATCTGCAGCAAAGACAGATAAGGCGGTGATGGTGGCGATTGCAATCAGGGTTTTTTTCAACATAAGTTATTCCTTTCGTTTTTCACTAGCTCACTTTTTAACTTTAAATCATATTCAAGTGCCAAACTAATGATCTCTAATCAAGGATAACCCTACCTCCCAGCATGTACATAATCGCATTTGTAACTCTGGAGAAATATCATGAAAAAATTCATAGCAAGCTTGATAACAAGTTTTTGCCTTACATCTGCATGGGCTTGGCCAGATAAACCTGTCACCATCATTGTTCCGTTTCCTCCAGGCGGTTCAACAGATTTAATCGCGCGAACTCTCGCGCCCAAACTTCAAGAAAAATTTGGTGGAACCTTTATTACCGACAATAAAGCAGGCGCGACGGGAACCATTGGTGCTGCGATCGTTGCCAAAGCACCGCCAGATGGGCATACCTTATTCGTTTCATCTTTGGGACCATTTGTCATAGCGCCGCATTTGCTGCAAAAGGTTGCTTACGATGCTTTAAAGGATTTCGACTACATCACGATTGCCGTGCAAGCCCCTAACGTATTGGTTGTGCCCGCCAATTCATCCCATAAGTCCATGGCGCAAGTGGTTACTTATTTAAAGGCTAATCCAGAAAAAATGACTTTTGCTTCTTCTGGTAACGGAAGCAGTGACCACCTGACCGCCGAATTATTTTGGCTGCAGACTGGTACTACTGGTATCCACGTGCCTTATAAAGGCGGTGGCCCCGTCATGACTGACTTACTGGGCAGTCAGGTAGATTCTTCTTTCATGAACGTCAATACCGCCATGCCGCAAATCTTGGCGGGTAAGTTGCGCGCACTCTCCATCACCAGTGCCAAGCGTTCGCCTTTGCTACCCAATGTGCCTACCTTGGAAGAGTTGGGTATTAAAGAGGCCAATGTGTATTCATGGCAGGCTGTTGCTGCGCCCAAGGGTTTACCCTCTGATCTCAAGGCAAAGTTACACGCAGCCATCGTCTCGAGCCTGAATGACCCCCAAGTCAAACCCAAGTTACTCGAATTAGGATTTGAAATCGTGGGCAACACCCCAGAACAATTCACCTCATACCAAGCGGCAGAATTCGCCCGCTGGAAGAAATTGATCGAAACCCGCAACATCAAAGCAGATTAAATATAGATAGGTGGGTGTCATTTAAAAGTTGGCATCCCTTTTGCTATATATAAAACGATTGGCCGGTTTCTTGACATTCAATTTTTCAATTGAGCTTAATAAAACAGGTCTACAGAGCCAGCCAATCACTTTCTCGCTATTGCTAACAAAAGGAAAAAGCACAGACAGATAAAACTAAAGGAGCCCGTTATGGATACCTCGAATGCATTGCGAATAGATGCCAACTCCCGTCAGTGGGGAGGGCAACACCATGGGTCAGACGACCGCAAAAAGCAACGCGCGAGCAAATTACAAGCTCTTTTTTCAGCGATCGAATCTGGTGATTTAGAGTTGGCAAAACAAGCGCTTGCTGCATTAACAGCGTTTGAAACGCCTAACGTACAAGACGCCGATATGGCCAAAATTGTTTCTGCCTTGCAAGATGGCAATATCTATTCAGCCCAGTACTTCATGCGCGAGTACAAAACCAAATCCATCAATGCGCAAAGTTTGAGTGCTTTTAAAGTGCCTAAAAACTTAGCTGGACCAGGAAACCAAACGACGTATGAGTTACCGGGTTTTCACCGCGTGGATATACGAGCCTAGTTGAGGCCTAGGCTGGCTTAGCCGCTAAATTTGTACCTCTATATAGATACGCCAATTACCTAAAGAATCTTGGATTAATGGGTGTGCCGACATTTCATGTTTCAGTTTTAAATCTGTAGTTTTATCAGCGTTGCTAGTTTCAATATTAAGTTGGTAATTTGCATCAATGAAATCGGCGGCTGAAGTTTTAAGGCAAAAACGGCCGTCAGCATCCGTTGTAGTCGTCACTTGTTTGTTATCAAGTGCAATGCTCTTATTGGGTAATGGTGATTGGTCTAACCCAACAACGCGTCCCGACAAGATAAGTGGCTCATTTGTTTTGGGCAGTCTCTGGAACTTTTCAATTTCAGAGATATTTTCAATATTGAATGGTGTACCAGAGGGCGTTGCCCATGAAGCTAAAGGCATAGAGCCAACGCCAACGGCGACTTTTATAAAAGAGCGTCTGGGTTGAATAGTTACTAAGGGCATTGGATTCTCCTGAATTGCCTAATTATTGGAATAAGTGACGTGTTCAGTCGATTAGGGTAAACAGTAGTTATTTAGCGCAATCTAGCATTGCTTAGACAAATCAGCTTAACTATCATCAGTTGATTCATTGTGAAACTTAAAACACCAACTTGAGGGGCGCCTTTATGAAGATCATGCTTTTTAATGACTACAGAATTGGAATTATTAAAGGAGAGAGCGTAGTTGATGTCACCTCTGTGGTTAGCAATATTCCCCACCACGGCATTGGCGATTTAATGAATGGGCTCATTGCATCCTTCGATAAAGTTCGCCCCCGAATAGAGAAAGCAGTTGCCACTGGCAAAGGTGTTCCAATTAACCGCGTCAAAATTCGTCCACCACTACCTAAACCCGTCAATATTGAATGCATGGCGGTCAATTACATGGAGGACGGAACTCGAAAAGAGCCAGCCCTTATCAATGCATTTCATAAATCGCCAGGATGCATCATCGGTCATGGCGACACAATGGTACTTCCCGATATTCCATCCACTATCTTTGAGGGTGAAGCTGAACTTGCTTTGATTATCGGAAAAGGTGGCAGTTTTATTCCTGCAGCTAAAGCCATGGAACATATTTTTGGCTATGTGAATTTCATCGATGGCTCTGCCAGAGGTGTTCAGCCAGAAAACAATTCTTTCTATCAAATGAAGTCACGTGCGACTTTTGCGCCAATTGGTCCCTATATCGTTACGGCCGATGAAGTCAAAGATCCACAAAAGCTACAAGTGAAGTTATGGGTTAACGGTGTTTTGAAACAAAACTTCAACACCGACGATATGGCGCACAAGATTCCGCGTTGTATTGAGTGGGTTTCAAGTATCCATGCGCTTGAGCCAGGTGACATTCTCGCGACGGGTACCAACCACAGAGGTTTATCGGCTTTCCAAGATGGAGACAAAGTCGATCTCGAAGTGGAAGGTATGGGCAAATTAACAATTGGTGTCAAAGACGACTTAAAGCGAACTTGGGCCAGAGAATCTCGCCTTGAACGCGAACAGCGTGGACTGACTGGAACTACGCCTCAGTTAACTGGTAAATATGCCAAGTCATGAACACTATCTCTATGCCTAAATATTTAGCTTACTATTTCCGTTTTTTATTCCTCGCTCTTGTTTTTTGTGTTGTTGGATGTACAAATTTAGCTACTTCTCAGCGTGTAGAAGGCGCAAAACTTGGAGCAGGTCCTGCTTACGCAGTCGACCCCTATTGGCCTAAGCCATTGCCAAATCAGTGGTTGCTAGGCCAAGTTGCTGGAATAGCCACGGATAAGAACCAAAACATTTGGGTGATTCACCGTCCCAATACATTGACGGAAGACGAGCGCGGTGCGACTTTGTCTCCAGCACGCTCCCGTTGCTGTGTTGCTGCACCGCCTGTCTTGCAATTCGATCCAGCAGGTAACTTATTGCAATCTTGGGGTGGTCCAGATGCTGGGTATGAGTGGCCTAAAAATGAACACGGCATTTATGCCGATCCAGAAGGAAATATTTGGTTAGGTGGCAATGATGCCAAAGACCATATGATTTTGAAATTCACAGCCCAAGGCAAATTCTTGATGCAGATTGGGTATGCCGGACAGAGTGAAGGAAGTTTGTCGCAAAAGCAATTGGGACGCCCAGCACATATGGAAATGGATGTTGCTGCGCGGGAGTTGTATGTGGCAGATGGTTACCAAAACAGGCGCGTGGTGGTATTTAACT
Organism: uncultured Burkholderiales bacterium; assembly: GCA_903880855.1. Taxonomy (GTDB): domain Bacteria; phylum Pseudomonadota; class Gammaproteobacteria; order Burkholderiales; family Burkholderiaceae_C; genus Limnohabitans. Next base: position 28,410 of record CAIRQX010000114.1, read on the forward strand.
CTGACACTGGGGCATTCAAGCGTATGTGGGGCGCTTATGGACAACCGCCTAAAGATGGGCAATTTCCTTCTTACGACCCGCAGGCCAATTATTTTGGTAACCCAGTCCACTGCGTTCGTTTGATGCGTGACGGCACAGTGCTGGTCTGTGACCGCATGAACAACCGAATTCAGGTATTCACGAAGGAAGGTCAATTTATTCGACAAATGGTGTTTGAACCCAACACACGAGGTTCCGGTTCAGTTTGGGACTTGGTGGTGAGTGAAGACCCAAGCCAAACATTCATGCTGATTGCCGATGGCACCAATAACGAAGTTCGAATCGCCAAGCGTGACTCGGGTGAAGTGGTTGGAACTTTTGGTAGATCAGGCAGGCAAGCTGGCGACTTCCATTGGGTGCACAACATTGCAATCGACAACCAAGGCAATCTTTACACCGCCGAAGTCGACACGGGTAAGCGTGCACAAAAATTTATGAAAGTGCGCTAGCGCTGGAATTTTTTTGAATGGCTTGTTGAAATGCAATAACTGTCGTCTCAGGTGACTCAGACTCAGTGATTGCTCTGACAACTGCTACGGAACCCACGCCGGTTTTTACGACAGACGGCAATCGGTCAAGGTCGATTCCACCGATGCCCACCAGCGGATAGCCCTGCATAAGTTGCGCATAGCGTTCTAACCTACCAAGTCCTTGCGGCGCAGTCACCATTCGCTTGAGGGTGGTTGGAAACACTGCGCCTAAAGCTATGTAACTGGGTGAATGGCGATCGGCCAACAGCATTTCTTTATATCCATGGGTGCTTAAACCTAAGCGAAGCCCAGCAGATCGAATCTTGTCTAAAGGCGCCTCTTGCATGTCTTCTTGACCAAGGTGAACGCCGTAAGCACCGGCAGCTATGGCTTCTTCCCAATGGTCATTGATGAAGAGCAAAGTGTTTGTACCTTGCGTGGCTGCAACGGATGCAGCTATTTCTTTCGCAACTGCAGCTTTATCGTCTGATTTAAAACGTAACTGAACGGTGGGAACGCCCGCTTTTGCCATACGTGCCACCCATTGTGCGTTTGGTAATACTGCGTAAAGACCCAGTTGTTTTGGACAAGGTGCAAATGCATTGAGTCTAGGAAAAGGCGATATGCCAAAGTCACTGGGTTGCGATGGCCATTGCTCAATATCCAATGCACCCATACGCTCACTTTGTATTTGCCAAGCCTGCATGATGCATTGGGCATCATGCGCTACAAAACCCAGCATACGGCACCCAACAAGTACGCCTTGCATCTCCTTTGAAAGTGAAGCGATTTGAGGAGTGGCTGTGGAATCCCCCAAACATTGTGAATAGCTAAGTGCTTCACCCACTTTTAAATGGGCGTAGTGCTCTGCGATGCCTTGAGCGATAGCTGACGCAGAATTAGAAGTAGGTGTGGTGTTCATGAGTGATGCCAAAAAGGTGTCCCTAAAACAGGTGTGCTGGGTTGAGCCGTTTCTTGCGCTTGCATAGCACCTGCCAAGAATGCGTTGTGCCCCGCTTGAACAGCATCAGCGAATGCGCCTGCCATAGCGACAGGGTCTTGTGCCAGAGCTACAGCGGTGTTGAGCAATACAGCGTCGTAACCCCACTCCATGACTTGGCATGCGTGTGAAGGTAGGCCTAAGCCTGCATCTACGATCAGCGGCACTTGCAGGCGCTCTCTTAGTGTGCGCAATGCCGTGGGATTGACGGGTCCTTTGCCGGTGCCTATAGGTGCTGCCCATGGCATGACCGCCTGACAACCGACATCAACCAATCGCTGGCACAACACCAAATCTTCGGTGCAGTAGGGTAGTACTTTGAAGCCGGCTTTGATGAGTCGACTGGCAGCTTCAGGCAAATTTAAGGTGTCGGGTTGCAAGGTGTAATCGTCACCAATCAACTCGAGTTTTATCCAATCGGTGTGAAAGACTTCACGTGCCATTTCAGCTGTCGTAATCGCCTCTTGCATGCTATGACAACCAGCGGTGTTCGGAAGTACGGGCACCTTGGCTTCGCGAAGCAAGTTCCAGAAACTTTGCGACGCTTCGCCACCAGCGCCTGTTTGCCGACGCAACGAAGCTGTCAACATCGCAGGTTGTGCACGCTCGATGGCAGCTAGCAAAACACTGGGAGAAGGGTAGCGCGAGGTACCCAAAAGTAGACGGCTTGTAAAAGTCTCGCCATACAGCGTGAGAGGTGAGGAAGTAGACATTGGTAATTCCATGGACATTAACCGCCCGTGATAGGCGCGATGAGTTCTATCTGGTCGTTCGCTTGCAGCACATGGCTTGCGTATTGCGTTTTAGGAACAAACTGCAGATTGACCGCAGCAGCAAATGGTGGCGCAATACCCATACTTTTCACAGCGTCAGCCAATGTGGCATCGGCTGGAAGTTCGTGAGGCGCTTGGTTGATGAGCACCTGGATAGTGGCTTTATCAGACATGTTCAAACTTCAAAGCAAATTGATCGGCGAGTGTTGTCTTATGTGACTGCACCCACTCCAAAACAATATCAAGCATGGCCGGTGCAATTAAAAAACCATGCCGGTACAAACCATTGATTTGTAATGTGCGGGCTCCGAGTTGGCGAATGGCGGGTAAGTTATTTGTCAAAGTGGGTCTTGCTTGGGTACTAATTTCTAAAATGCGAGCCTCAGCAAACCCGCTATGTACGGTGTAGGCAGCACTGAGTAGCTCCAAAGTCGAACGAACACTCGCAGGGGACAGGTCTTCTGTTTCTATTTCAGTTGCACCTATAACAAAGACGTGGTCTGGTTTAGGTGCTATGTAGATGGGGTAGCGCGGATGAATCAAGCGCGTTGGTCTTTGTAATGTGACTTCAGGTGCATGCAAGCGAATCACTTCTCCACGAACACCACGCAGCGCCTTCCAATCTTGTCTCGCACCGAGGCCTCGGCAATCAAATACCCAGTCGGGTTGACCTGTTGTTCCTAGCGAGAAATCTTCGGGTGCTTTGGCGGTATTCCAATGGAGGCCAACCTTTTGCGTTTGAAGGCTGTCTAGCAATGCAGCCAGCAGTTCGCGGTTGTCTAGTTGTCCTTCGTCAGGCAAGTAGAGGGCATTTTGAAAACGGTCTTGCAATGCGGGTTCCATCGCCGAGAGCTTTGCATTGTCAAGAGATTGCAATGTAGGCAAGCTCGGCAATTGGGTTTGGGTTCGTGCAAGTAACTGCGCGAATCGTTGGGCTTCAGGGGCATCTTGGCGATGCCAAACAATCAGGGTACCGTTTTGTTGAAAGAAAACAGCTTGCTGTAATTCTTTCAATAACTCAGGCCAACGCTTGAGCGCATGTTGGCCCATCTGCACGACTGGCAATTCAGTAATCGCGGACTCTGCAAGCGGCGCCAACATGGCAGCAGCCACACGGGCCGCAGCTCCTTGCGCATCGGGTCCTTGCGCTTCATACACATCGACACGATGCCCCAAGCGAGCCAAGCTATGGGCGAGCAAACGTCCCATCAAACCTGCACCTAAAACAACGCTGTGGAGTTGGGTAGTCATCTATCTTGCAAGCCACATAAAGAGTTAGCTAAGCATTGCGCATAATTACGTCTATGACTAGCCAACAACATTCTTCTAAGCACTACGCCCGTGTATTGACCATTGCAGGTTCGGACAGCGGCGGCGGAGCGGGTATCCAAGCCGACTTGAAAACCTTTGCTGCCTTGGGCTGCTACGGCATGACTGCCATCACGGCTTTGACTGCGCAAAACACTAAGGGTGTGCAAGGTATTCACGGCATTCCAGCTGAATTCTTGAAAGCACAAATTCAATCTGTCATGGATGACATTGGCGTTGACGCCCTCAAGATTGGCATGTTGCATGCCCCTGAAATTGTCGATGTGGTGGCATGGGCTATTGACCATTACCAATTGAAAAACGTGGTGTTGGATCCTGTGATGGTGGCTACCAGCGGAGACCGCTTGATTGCCAGTGAAACGGTGCAAGTCTTGGTACGCGAGTTGTTTCCCCGCGCGAGCCTCATCACCCCCAATTTGGATGAAGCGGTTTTGCTGTTGGGCCGTGAGATTTCGGACGCTAGTGTGTTGGAGACGGCAGGACGTGATTTGCTGGCGATGGGCGCGCGCGCCGTATTGCTCAAAGGTGGGCATTTGCCCGGCGACGATGTGATGGATTTGCTGGTGCAACCCAATACGCCGTCTGAGCGTTTGTCTTCGCGTCGTATTCAAAGTTGCAATGTGCATGGCACTGGGTGCACGTTGTCGTCTGCGATTGCAGCCTATTTGGCTTTGGGATTGGGTTTGTCTGAGGCCGTGCATTGCGCGCGCCAATTTATTGTGCAAGCCATTGCGCACGGTGCAGACATCACCACGGGACAAGGTCATGGACCCTTGAACCATGGGTTTGCACCAGTGCCTATGCATGCTCTGCATGGTTAAGCCATCACCAATCCACCGTCGACAACCAAGACTTGTCCGGTCATAAATTGGCTCTCGTCTGACGCTAAAAACAAAACAGGGCCCGCCACATCTGCTGGAGTGGCTAACCTTCCTAATGGGGTCTTAGCGATCAACATATCTTTGACAGATTCTTTGGTGTGCGCGCTAGAAGCGGTAGGACTGACCAAGCCCGGTGCAAGACAGTTCACGCGAATGCCACAGGGGCCTAGCTCTGTGGCTAAATTTCTACTAAAGCCCACTAAAGCAGACTTGGCCGTGGAGTAGTCGTGATAAGGAATGCTGGGTCGGTAGACCAAGTCACTCACCATATTGATGATGCTGCCTTTTGCGCGTTGACGCATATTCGGAATCACAGACTGACAAACGTTGTAGCTAGCCTGAACTGCACCATCAAATTGGGTTTGGTAGTCAGCCCATGGCGTTTCCCAAAAGCGTTTGCGGTTTTCAGGGTCAAACGCATAGGGGCTAAATGCGTTGTTCACCAGTACATCGATACGCCCAACTTCATGCATGGCTTGGTCCACCATATCTTGCACAGCCTTAGGATCACGCACATCGGCCTTCAAGGCAAGGGCAGTGCCGCCTAGCTTTTCACAATCGCTCACCACTCCATTTGCTGCATTGGCATTCGCAAGATAGTTCACCAATACACAAGCACCCTCAGCCGCAAATGCTTTGGCAATAGCAGCACCGATGCCACGGCTAGCACCCGTTACTAAAACAGTTTGATTATGAAAACGCTTGAACGACATCTTATTTTTTGCCTGGTAACAAGTCTTGGCTAATGACATCTGCAACTTTGATGTCGCGTTGAATCAAACCAAATGCTTTGTAGGCATTGGCACCCTTTTGAATGACGTTCATATCAAAAGCACCTAAGCCTTTTTGTTGGGTCACGGGTGAAACGCTGGTGGCATTGCGTAACTTAATTACTTCTAAATTAGCGGCTTCGTTTTGGCCATCAAGCGCAAATTTCACAGCCAACTTGGCTGCTTCTTGGGGTGAGCGCATCATCCATTCAGCGCTGTCTCGGTAGGCTTGTAAAAACCGCTTCAATACGTCTTTCTTTTGTTGGTAAGTTTCTTCTCGCACAACAAAGAAATCGCTGGAGATATTCACATAATTTTTAACTTCCATCACGTTCACATCACCCAGACCTTTTTGCTTTCCAACCAGAAGACCTGTATCGGTAGCGGCTGTGGCATCTACTTGGCCTTGCATGAGGGGTAAAAAGTTCAATAACCCAGTCACAACGATGGTGACGTCGGCCTCGGTCAAACCTGCTTGGTGCAGCAAAATTTGCAGGTTTTGCCTTGTCCCACTGGCCAAGCTATAAACGCCAATGCGCTTGCCTTTGAGGTCCGATGGTTTGGTGATGTTTTGAGATTTAAGCGATACCAAATTAAAAATATTTTGTGGGTATATATCGTAAATAGCCCTTAATTTCTCACCTTTGTCGATAGCTGTAAAAAAAGATGCGGGGTCCGTAAACGCTACATCGGCTTGGCCACTCAGTAAATTGCGTATCGCGTCTGCACCACCTGCGCCAGGAATAATCGCCATCTCAATACCTCTGGATTTGAAGAAGCCTTTGTCTTCTTCGACCAATAAATTGGTAATTTCAGTGATGGGTTTGCCCCAACTGGCGATGACAACTTTGTCGAGCTTTGCAGGTGTTTGGGCATAGCCTGTCGCTGTAATCAGTAAACCCAAAACACAGGTGATGGTGCCAGCGATAGTTAATCGGAAACTGTGAAACGCGCAAGACATGTGGAAACTTTCTGGAAGAATCAAAAATTAAGATTGCAAAAATCGACGTTCAAATGTTTGAAACATCCAATAACTTGAGATGCCGAGGAAGGTGATGACTACTAAGACAGCAAACATCAAAGGCGTGTCCATAGATCCTTGCGCAGCGATGATCAATGCGCCAAGTCCTTTGCTGGACCCAATGAACTCACCCACAACAGCACCTACCCATGCCAGCACCAAAGCGACCCGAAAGCCCGCCAATATATTAGGCATACCCGAGGGAATTTTTAAGCGCCACAGCGTTTGCCACCTATTTGCACGCAGCATTTTGAAAAGTTCTAATTTTTGTGAATCCACTTGTTGCATGCTGGTCACTGTGTTTTCAAGCAATGGAAAAAAACAAATTAACGCAGTCATGACAACGGTGGGTAGTACGCCAAAGCCAAACCAGACAATGAACAAAGGAGCAAGTGCCAATTTGGGTATGACTTGGCTCAAGACAACATAGGGCATGAGGAGAGAACGTAAATGCTTCGATTCACCTAAAACAATGCCGCCAACGCACCCCATTAACCCACCCAGCAGAATCCCCCAAAAAACTTCTACCAGTGTTTGCCAAATATGCGGCCACAGGTAACCATTTACTAAGCCCTTCCATAAAACATCTGCAATTCGCGAAGGGGCTGGCATGACCAACTCTGAGGTGCCAAGTGTGCGTACCAAAACTTCCCAAGTTGTTAAGAAAACTACACCTACCAAGAATGTCCAGAAATAAGACTTTGATTTCATGCAACCACCTCCATGGCATGACGCAGTTTTGCACTGAAATGATTGAACTCTGGGCTATGGCGCATGGAGTTTTGACGCGGTTGCGGCAGGTCGATTGGGAGTGTGTGGTGAATTTTTCCTTGCGCCATCACAGAGACCTGGTTACCCAGGTAGACCGCTTCGCCAATATCGTGCGTCACAAACAAGATGGAGGTTTTGTGTTCTGCACAAATTCCCATCAGGTCATGTTGTAGTTCTTCTCGGGTTATCGCATCTAAAGAGGCAAAAGGTTCGTCCATGAACAAGATATGTGGACTGGTGATCAGCGCGCGCGCAATTGCAACGCGGCTTTGTTGTCCGCCTGATAGTTCAGTTGGTTTGCCATGGAATTTATGTGCAAGCCCCATGCGTTGCAGCAATTCTTTGGCCTTTTGGAGGTCTGAGGCTTCAATTCTTCTATGCAATGCAATTGGCAGTAACACATTGTCTAAAACGTCTAACCACTCAAGAAGCGTTGGACGTTGGAATACAAACCCCATATCGCTTTGCGGCGTAATTAACGGTTGGTTATTCCACACCACTTCGCCCTGCTGGGCGGAAAGTAGGCCAGCTGCTAATTTGAGCAAGCTGGTTTTTCCGCAACCACTGCGACCTAGCAGGCAGTGGAATTCGCCCGGCGCTAAATCTAGGTTGATGTTTTGCAGTGTTTCAACACCCTCTAAGTAGGAGAACGACACATTTCGCAGACGCAAAAGATGCTGCGCCTTGGATTCAATTGGAGTCATGCTTGAATCAGAGTTCATAGTGGGTTAACTGATTCGCTGCAACTTCAGTCGATGTTTCAATGTCGACCATGTTTACCAAATCAGCCAGGCTGAATCGTCCATCGTGGTGCCAACCAGCAGCAGGAGAGGTCATTTCGCCAATCGCACAAATGCGTGTGACACCAGCAAGCGCTAGTGCTTCACCTAATTGAAGCAATTTTTCTGGATCTGTTGCCAGGCCTGTTGTTTGTAAATACGGGCGTTGGTCTTTCAACAAAGGGATTACGTCTAGCAAGGAATCAACTGCAACTACGGTGACGCATCGGTTGAGCGGACTGGGGTTGAGCGACAGAGGTGCATCGCTATAAACCACCACAAACGCATCCTGCTTATCTCCCAGCACCTGAATTCCAGAGTTTTGCAGCATGGCAAATTCATGCGATTCACGCCAACTGGCGATGTGTGAAGCCTCTTCTAGTGACAAAGAGGCCCTTGGGTATTTGTGTGCCAACGCGGCTAATTCGCTGGCAAGTGACTGAGCAAATTCTTGAGGACTCAACTGAGCGCCACGTTCTACATAGAACATTTGTGGCGAGTAACAGCCTTGCTGTTCATACCGAGCGATATCTAACGCGGCTTGAGAAGCCACACGTTTTGCACGCACAACAGAAAGCGCCGATGTAGACACCATGCCAAAACTCAGTTTGTGACCGTGCGGTAAGAAGCGCGTGGTCACGGGTACATGGCTTTGAATTGCCGACAGTGCGCTGTTTCCGCCGTAGGCGAGCACGATGTCTGATTGTTGGAATAAATAGCTGGCAATATCGACGTCTTCGGTCGGCCACCAAATAATGGACAGACAGTCTGCAAGTCGAGGTTCTATATCTGCCAATACTTTGGCAAAAATAGATGCGCAGATGGGCTCAGTACTCGACACCTTACCTACCGTTCCGGCTTTCACCAATAGGCTCGAGATCAAACTCCACAAAGGTAAACCAGGAACGTTTCCAGCCCAAATATGCGTGACGAGGTCTGCACCTACCGCCTTGGTCCATCCTCCGGTAATGCGTGGCTGAAATTCATCCAGCATTTTGGGATTGCTGAAGTCCTCGGCGATAAACCGATGCAATTGCAGTGCACGAAATGTTTGCAAATATTCGCTGAAGTTATGGCGCAACATGGTTGCGTCCATGCCCGTGGCAATGGGTAATATTGTGTCTATGCGTTTTCTATCTTCATGGTTGACGTCAAGCAATCTGAGAATAGCTACATCGATAGCACGCACGATGTCTGACACGGCCATGGTTTTGATATGCGTTTGGACGGCACTCTTAATGTGTTGCGACAAAGCCAGTATTTGTGCAGGCGTCAAGATGGGGACTTTCACCTCCAATCGTGTATCGCCTGCTCCATATGTCAGCATGTGCCACGCAAGGTCTTTGTGCGCAATGCTTGGAACGTAGCCGGCTGTGAACTGCAAAACGGTCATACGCGCGCCGCCTGCAGAAAATCTTCAACTGCCAAAGAGCATCCTTTTGCTTGTGCGCCCTGTGCGCGGCCCAGCAAAATAAAACCGTCGTCCGTGGCGATACCAACGTCCTCTGTCAAAAGTGTGGTGACAGAGTTGTAGTTGGCCAGGTCCGTGTGTACCAAGATGCCACGTTCGCCCTTTGGCATGTCTTGGCCGCTTATGGGGTCGATGACTCTGGTGCGTATCCAGTGTGGTCCACGCTTGACGGAAGTTGTAGTGCTGTTACCTGCGTCATACAACTGGGTACTCAACTCAGTCATGCCGTACATATTGAAGCATTGCGAACGCGGCACGCCAAATGTGTTGGAGAGTTGGCTGTAGAAGCTATCCATTTCAATCTCACGCGATTGGCCTTTGAATCCGCCCGTATCAAACAACCAACTTGATGCGGGCAGTTTGAAATACAGCCCCGAAGCGTTCAGAGCGTCCATGGCGTGGACCATGCTGTAGCTAGCGCCAAGGAGTGCGATAGGCTCATGATTTTTTTCAGCCTGTTGCAGAGCTTGCGCGAGTCCTTCTATGTCTAAGCCGCTAGGTCCTATGAAATATTGGCTGTTGGGGGTACCAAAATGCGCGAGGGCTAATTGGAGGTAATGCGCCAACGATGAGTTAGGCATCATGTCTACCGTTGGGAAAAGAATTCCAATGCGTATTTTTGATTTTTGAGACATTAACTGCCGTTCAAAATTTAAACGCATGGATGCGTCGTAGACCCTGAGCGACGGGTGGTAATGACGGCCTTTGACATCACCACGGGTCGTTCCGCTGGTCATGAAGACGCGGCCACATTGGCTAGTAGGTGTGCATGTCAGATCTAAGTCTTTGAATGCATTGATAGGCACGGCCGGGATGTCGTGCCAATGCGTGACAGTGCGCGGGGTTTTACCGCGCATTTGGCAAAACCGTTGGAAAGGTAAATTAAATTGCGCTTGGTGTTTAAAAAGACGCAAAGCCATGGCATTGAAGGCGGCATCGTCTGATGCGTTCATCTGCATGAAAGCCATTACTTCGTCTTCGATCACTGACGCGTTGTTTGCCATGTTGTCCATAACTGGAGCAGGGGGCTAACGCAGATTCGGAGAATGTGGGCGAATACCCAGTTCCGGCACTTGTAACTAGCTTCCCTGCGCGAGGATTACCTCAATCAGGTTCAAAGGGACTTTCTCAGCCAGTGCCACCTTGTTGACACCAACACCCCTAGCGGATGCACCCAAACTTTGAGCGCTGGTGCATTCTAAAGTATCTGCCCTCGTTGGAAATTCGTTAATCCTTTTGGATTCATCTGCCTAAAGTCACGATGCGTCCACTCTGGGCACTGGACTTGATAGCCTCTAAAGTTGCTGCAATGTCTAAACTGGCAGCAGTGGTTTTAGTGATGGCTTCCGTATCTTTTTCTCTGACGACCTGGGCAAACGCTTCCGCTGCAAATCGAAATCCACTGCCGGTGACCGAGTGAATATCTTCGTAGGGAATGGTGTTGAGAATCCCCTTGCGAATGCGCATCTGACTAGGTAAGTAGTTCCATGGGTGTTCATTGGACTCACTGGTGTGGTTCAGGTACTCGGTCTCAATCGTTCCATGTGATCCCACAATCGTTGCCCGCCTATGGGTGGCGCCATCCATAGCGCATGACATTTGCGCCCGGCGGCCATCTGCATAAATCAAGGTGGCCATCATGGCAATATCTACGCCGCTCGATGCCCAATTGGCGTGGGCCATAACTTGTTGCGGGGCGCAACCCATGACTAGTCGAATCAAACTTAAAGGGTAACTGCCAGCATCTAGCAAAGCACCACCACCTAATTCAGGTTTCATGCGGATATTCGTTTCAGGATTACCCACGGTAAATCCAAAACTAGCATGCACACTTCGGATGTGTCCAATGCCAGTTCCATCAGTAGCGGTGAGATGTTTGACCAAGTCACCTGTTTGCGGTTGGAACCAGTAGGGATATGACTCAAGCAACATGACGCCATTTGCACGCGCTGCATTGAACATGCTTCTCGCTTCAGCAAGGCTCAAGGCTAATGGTTTTTCGCATAAAACATGTTTACCCGCTTGCAAAGCTTTGATAGCCCACTCAGCGTGCATGCTGTTGGGTAGGGGAATATAGATGGCATCCAGTTGAGGGTCTATCAACATGGATTCATAGTTTCCCATGGTGCGAGCAATACCAAATTGGTTAGCAAACTCTTTGGCTTTCGAAAGTTGCCTGCTGGCCACAGCATCAATATGTACTGAAGGGCTGCCTAAAACATCCCGCACGAATTGTTTGGCGATATTGGCGCTACTTAAGATACCAATTCGTAGGCGGTTTGCGGGTTTTGTTGGCATATGCTTATCTCCGATTTATTTCATTATTAGGATGCAAAAAAATAGTCAACGATTTTTGATATTTGCCCCAGCATCATTTCTCTGCCTCTTACAACTTCACAACCGCAGGTTTGAGCCAGCGATATTAGGGGAGTGTTCTCAGGCATGACGATGGCATCAAAAACGATCAACTCTTTTTTGAATTGTTCAACTGCTAAGGGAAGTCGTGCGTCGCTCAGCATGCCAACTGGGGATGCATTGAGCAAGATGTCTATGCCTTCTGCATGGGGCAATCCAACTTCGACCAAAGTCTGTGGGCTGATGGTGTTCACCATCTTGGCCATACGTTCAGTGGTTTGAGGGTTGATATCAAAGAGGCGCAAAAGCTTTGGTTTTTCATACGCCAAAGCAACACAAATAGCCGATCCAGCGCCACCTAAACCTATGAGTTGTAGACGCTTGTCTTGGAGAGTGATGCCTCGTTGTTTGAAGGCTTCTACACATCCCATTCCGTCAAATATTTCGCCACTCCATGCACCGTTGCTGTGTTTTTTGAGTGCATTGATAGCGCCAATCTGTGAGGCCTGAGGACCTAAGGTTTTTGCTAGCGCAATGGCCTGGGCTTTAAAGGGAATGGTAAAAATCAAGCCATCTAAATTCTGCATGCGCATGATGTTGGGCATCACAGAGTCAAACTCGTCGCGCGCGATATGTATAGGTATCAGTACGGCATTGTGATGGCGCTTTTGCATTTCCCAAGTAACCATTTCGGGCGAACGAACCTGCTCAATGGGGTCACCCACAATTCCATAAACACGGGTTTTTCCATTTACAAAATCGACTTGGTTCATAGGAATATTTGCATATGTTTCTAACAATTTTTCCAGTATAGGTGGCGAAAAAAAAGCCACCCTAGGGTGGCTTTATATGAATTCAAAAGAACTATTTATTACTTGCCGCCTGGCACTTTTCCATCAACGCCTTTGACGTAAAAATTGACGCCACTCAAAAACTTGTCGTCAGCAACGCTGTCCTTGCTGAGTACTTCTTTCCCGGTGTTGTCCATCAGTGGGCCTTTCCAGATGGCAAAACTTCCATCCGTCAAACCTTTTTTGATTTCCTCTACCTTGGCTTTGGTTTCAGCGGGTACATCGTCAGCAATTGAGACAATGTCAATGGCACCGTCTTTCACGCCCGACCACGTGTGTCCGCCGCCAGTCCACTTGCCCTCGAGTGCTTCGCGTGTGGCTTTGATGTAGTAGGGCGTCCAGTTGATGATGGCTGAGGCCAAATGGGCTTTAGGGCCGTAGGCTGTCATGTCAGAGTCCCATCCAAAAGCGCGTTTGCCTTTGTCTTGCGCTGTTTTGAGTACGGCAGGGGAATCCGTATTTTGGAAAAGTACGTCGGCACCGCCGTTGATCAAACTGGTGGCGGCTTCTGTTTCTTTGGGTGGATTGAACCATTCATTGACCCACACCACTTTGGTTTTGATTTTGGGGTTGCTCGATTGCGCGCCCAATGTAAAGCTATTGATATTGCGAATAACTTCTGGAATTGGGATCGATGCCACAACACCTAATGTGTTGGTCTTGGTCATCTTGCCAGCGATCACGCCAGCCATGTACGCACCCTCATAGGTTCGGCTGTCGTAGGTGCGCATATTGTCGGCTTGCTTGTAACCTGTAGCGTGCTCAAACTTCACGTCTTTGTTGTCCGATGCAACCTTGAGCATGGGATCCATGTAGCCAAATGTGGTGCCAAAAATAAGCTTATTGCCTTGGCCGACCATATCGCGAATCACGCGCTCTGCATCCGCTGATTCAGGCACGTTTTCAACAAACGTAGTTTGAATTTTGTCGCCAAATTCTTTTTCTAGAGCTTTGCGTGCGTTGTCGTGGGCGAATGTCCAGCCGCCATCTCCTACAGGCCCGACATAGGTAAACGCGATTTTGAGAGGTTCAGCTTTCACTTCTGCTTTAGCGGGCTCTGCCGGTTTAGCTTCTTCTTTTTTACCGCATGCAACTAACGCGGCGGCAGTAACGGCACATACAGAGGCAGTGATGATCCAACTGCGTTTCTTGAAATCAACCATGAAAACTCCTTAGTGAGATGGTGAAAAAAATATTGTTCAAGGCGAGAAGGGCTTGCCAAGCGAAGCAGGCATGTTAGCGCGTAACCACCTGGGATTTTGCGAGATAAGGCACAGCACCACAATGGTAGATACATAGGGCAACATGCTTAAAAATTGGCTGGGAACGTCAACGCCTGAGGCCTGCAAATGAAACTGCAGCATGGTGACACCACCAAATAGGTATGCGCCCCACAACACCCGAGCAGGCCGCCAAGTGGCAAATGTTGTAAGGGCTAGGGCAATCCAGCCCTTACCAGCGATCATGCCTTCTACCCATAGCGGTGTGTAAATGATGGAGATGTAAGCACCCGATAAGCCACATAAGGCGCCACCAGCCATAACAGCAAGAAAACGGACTTTACGAACTGAAAATCCAAGCGCATGCGAAGAGTGGGGTGATTCACCCACAGCACGCAACACCAAGCCAAGCCGTGTGCGGTAGAGAAACCATGACAACCCAATGGCCAATGCTGCAGCACCATAAACCAAGGGGTGTTGGCGAAACAAGGCAGTTCCGAGCCAGGGTATGTCGCTTAAAAATGGAACAACATATTGAACCCGTTCTGGTAATTTGGCTTGGACAAATGCCACACCCACAAATGCTGAAAATCCCGCTCCAAATAAACTCAATGCCAGACCTGTTGCATATTGGTTGGTATTCAAACAAATCACAAAAAAACCAAAAATAACCGCCATCACAGCACCAGCTGTGATGCCTGCCATGAAGCCTAGTAAATCGTTACCAGTGACAGATACCGCAGCAAAACCGGCAATGGCCGCACACAGCATCATGCCCTCTGCACCCAGATTCACAATGCCCGCTTTTTCATTGATTAACAGTCCGAGAGACGCAAGTGCCAACACCGTACCTGCGTTCAAAGTGGCTGCTAAGAGAAGTGCGTAGGTTTCCATCAGCGTAACTCGGTATGTGTGGCGTGTATGGCTGTCATAGCGGTCCAACGGATGCGAAACAACAGCAAGGTGTCGCAAGCAAGCAGACTAAACAAGAGCAGTCCTTGGAATACGCCCGTCAAAGATCGCGGTAAACCAAGTCGCGACTGCGCTAACTCGCCACCGATAAAAAACATACTCATCAATAGCGCAGATAACACCATGCCAAAAGGGTGAAGCCTACCTACAAAGGCCACGATGATGGCTGCAAAACCATAGCCTGCAGGAACAAAAGGTGTGAGTTGTCTCAAAGGCCCCGCAACTTCGAATGCACCCGCCAATCCTGCACAACCACCGGATATCAACATGGCAATCCATAAAGCTCGGCGAGAAGAAAAGCCTGCATAGCGGGCAGCGTCTGGCGCTAACCCCCCAACTTGTAAAGCGAACCCTGCATGGGTACGAAACATAAATAGCCACAACGCAGCAGCACCAATGAGTGCCAATAGCGCTCCAATATTGACGCGGGTGCCTGCAATCAATTTTGGGATTTGAGTTACTGCATCAAATGTCTTAGTTTGTGGAAAGTTATAGCCCAATGGATCTTTCCAAGAGCCATACACCAGATAGTTCAAGAACATCACTGAGACATACACCAGCATCAAACTGACTAAGATTTCATTTGCGTTGAATGTGTCGCGAAGAAAAGCAGTGATACCCGCCCACACCATGCCACCCAACATACCAGCCAAAACCACCCATACCCAATAACCTGCATGGCTATCCACTTCTGCCGTGAGGGCAACACCTGCCGCAAATATGGCGCCCATGACAAATTGCCCTTCGGCACCGATATTCCAAATATTGGATTTAAAGCAAACCGATAAACCTAAAGCAATCAATAGCAACGGTGTAGCTTTGACAAGTAATTCAGATAAGGCGTAAACACTTTTAATCGGCTCCCAAAAAAACATGGACAAACCTTTGGTAGGTGAAATGCCCATGCCCATAAACAAGGCTGAATCCAATGCGCACGTAACAGCCAAGGCCAGCAAAGGAGAGGCATAACGCCAAATCACAGAGGCTTCTTGGCGGGCTTCAAGTCGTAGCATCTTGTGTATTCCATAACCCGCTCATCCAAGTACCGATGGTCGAGACTTTTGCATGGGTTCTCGAGAGCGCGGGAGATAACTTACCGTTTGCAATCACATGCAACTGATCTGAAAGCAAGAGCAATTCGTCGAGTTCTTCGCTCAACACAAGCACGGCACATCCTTGGTCGCGCAGTGCCATCAGTTCAGAGCGGATATTGGCTGCTGCAGATACATCTACGCCCCATGTAGGCTGCGACACAATTAAAAGCGCGGGGCGAGCATCGATTTCGCGACCTATAAGAAATTTTTGTAAATTACCTCCAGATAAAGAACTCGCCAGTGCATGTGAACCAGAGGCTTTGACTCGGAAGTGGTCTATCAGTGCTTGTGCTTGTTTGTGTAGTGCGTAGTTGCTTATCCAGCCTATAAAACGCAAGAAACTCTTAGTTTGTAAAGATTCTTTTCGTGTGAGTAAAACATTACTCGCAAGGCTTAAGCTTGGCACTGCACCACGCCCCAAACGCTCTTCAGGTACAAAGTGCAAGCCCAGTGCACGTCTTTGCAATGGATTGAGGTGGCCAATATTTTGTCCCTGCAAGCCAATAGCACCCACTGGGGCACGCGTATCTTCACCAGAGAGTGCAAATAGCAATTCGCGTTGGCCATTGCCTGAAACACCGGCTATTCCAACGATCTCACCTGCGTGGACTGATAAGTGGATGCCGTCAAGGTCTGTACCAAAGATATCTTCAGAGGCCAAGCACAAGTTATTCACGCTAAGTACCGCTTTGCCTGGTTGTGCAGGAGAGATCGAGAGGTCAGGTAATGTGCTGCCCACCATCAGTTCGCTCAGCGACGCATCGCTCTCGTGGCGTGGGTCACAAACTCCAGTGACGCGCCCAAATCGCATGACCGTACATGCACTGCACAGGGTTCGAATTTCATGTAATTTATGGCTGATGTAAATTATGCTGCGACCCTCATCTGCCAATTGCCGCAAGACCAAAAAAAGCTTATCAACTGCCTGAGGGGTTAACACGGATGTGGGTTCATCCAAAATGAGTAATTGCGGATTTGTCAAAAGGGCACGAATAATTTCAACGCGCTGCATCTCTCCAACACATAAGGTGTGAACGGGTCTATGGGGATCGATGTCTAAACCATATTGCGAAGCCACGCGAGAAATTTGCGCGATCACTTCTTGTAAATTTTGTGTGTGATCTAGGCCTAACCAGACGTTCTCTGCAACGGTGAATGAATCAAAGAGACTGAAATGCTGAAACACCATGGCAATGCCAAGTTGCTTGGCTTGCTTAGGATTTTGGATATTGATGGGTTGCCCGTTAAATTGAACCATTCCCGAATCAGGCTTCACCATACCAAATATGATTTTCATCAAGGTGGATTTACCAGCCCCGTTTTCACCCAAGACAGCATGTATTTCACCGGGTTGAACAGTTAAAGACACATCGTCATTTGCCACAACGCCTGGATAACGTTTGGAGATATGGGTAAGCGCGAGTCTTGCGGGCTGCATAGTTACTGTCAATGCGATATTTTGGGCTTCGCGATCAAAATCTTCTAAAAATTTATGTGTGAATTTTCAAATACGACTGCATGCGGGCATGGGCGAGTTCTGGATTTATAAATAGGCCTGCTTTGTCAGCTAGGACAAAGAGATCGCATAAATGTTGCACAGAGCGTGCACTTTGTTGTCCACCCACCATTGAAAAATGTGATTGGTGTCCGTTGAGCCATGCCATGAATACCACGCCAGTCTTATAAAAACGGGTGGGTGCTTGAAAGATATGCCGCGAAAGCGCCAAAGTAGGTTCTAGAGTTTGAATAAATTTCTCAGAATTACCAAGAGCAAGTTGCTGTAGCGCATTGCTAGCCGTCGGAGCGATGGCATCAAAAATTCCAAGTAAGGCGTCACTTTGCTGGTGGACTGTTTCTGCACCAATGCCATCTCCAGCAATCAACTCGGGGTAATTGAAGTCATCACCCGTGTACATCCTCACGCCTGCCGGTAGACGTCTACGCATATTGATTTCACGGTGTTTGTCTAAAAGTGAAACTTTGATACCGTCTACTTTGTTTTTATAGGCGTGAATGATGTCGAGCGCAGTTTGTGTGGCCTTGTCTAAGTCTTGGTATCCCCAGTAGCCGTTCAATGCCGGGTCAAACATATCGCCCAACCAATGCAAAATGACGGGCTGCTTGGCTTGCGAAATGATGCGTGCATAGACTTTTTCATAGTCATCTGGACCTTTCGCAACTTTGACCAATGCGCGGCTTGCCATGATGATGAGCTTTCCCCCTAAAGCCTCTATCGCTTCCATTTGGTGTTCATAGGCGCGGATAACTTCGTCTAGTGATTTAACTTGGTCTGGCTCGAGATGGTCGGTGCCGCAACCTGACGCGACTAGCGCATTAGGAAATTCTTTGGCCGTATCTAAGGTGTGTTGAATTAACTCTAGCGAAGTAGGCCAATCCAAACCCATGCCGCGTTGCGCTGTATCCATGGCCTCTGCCACACCAAAACCCAACGACCATAAGTAACGGCGATAGGCTAGGGTTGCTTCCCAATCTAAGGGTGTGGAAATCCAAGGGTCTGCCGCGGCAAGGGGGTTGGACACTACGTGGGCAGCTGAATAAACAATTCGGTTGAAACTAGGAGCCTCTTTGGGTATAGCTGTTGCTTTCGCCAACAATGTATAGCTATACGGATTGCCTAGGTTGTTGATTAATTGAATATCCATTGATTTCTACAAGAACTTTTAAGTCATTTATTATTTTCAATCAGCCCGTTCAAATACCCGATAGATTGCGCAGCGCAAGTGGGTCCGTCTGGTAAGTATTCAAATGGCTCGATAGCCAATTCGCCAATGTAGTTATTTGCCTTTAAGGCTTGCAAAATAGCGCCAAATTGCATTTCGCCTTGTCCTGGCCCTCTTCGATTTGGATCATTGAGTTGCACATGCGCAATATGTCCGGTTGGCATGTATTGATGAATTAACTCTGGAATAGATATGCTTTCAGTTAATCCAGCTGAACTTGTATCGAGCATAGTTTTAAGATGAGGGGAGCCAATTTTTTCAACAATTTCAATAGCCTCTGACATCTTATTGATGATCGGCGTCTGGTCGATTGAAAGTGGTTCGATGCAATAAGTTACTTTAAATTCTTGTGCGCTACTGGAAGCGTATTCAAAAAATTCAATGGCCCGCGCTAGTGCATCTGCATGCGTTTGGCCAACTGAAACAAGACGTTGCTTTGGTGAGCCATGTACTAAATAATTTCCGCCAAATGCATGGCAGAGTTCGCATAATTTAGATGCAAAGCGCTTTGTTTTTTCAAATATTTCTTTATCGGGTGTAGTAATCGAAAGTCCAACTGGTTTAACTAGTAGCCAATGGAGCCCCGTAATAACAAGTCCCTCTTCTTGGGCAATTTTTCGAAAATTCTCCGCTTCTCGAACGGTTAATTTCTCTGGGTTGTCTGAAACGGTAAATGGGGCAATTTCTAGACCTTTGTAGCCCAAAGATCGCGCTAACTTACATTGCGCATCAAAAGGCAGAGGTTCAAGCACCTCATTACACAAAGATACTTTCATAAAGTTGAAAGAAACAGCTGGTTTATCTGTGACATGTGTATCAATTTAAAACACGGGTTTTCTCTAATGTTGCCCATGGTTCGTGATCCTAGAATGAATTTTTAGCCCCATATGGTTTCAAAATGATCAAAATCTGTTTAACTTTCATCACAACAATTTTTTTGTCTGCCTCTGCATTTAGTCAGTGGAAGCCAAACAAGCCTATAAACATCATAGTTCCTTGGGCTGCTGGTGGTGTGACAGATCAGATGATTCGAATCACTGCAGGTGATCTTGAAGCTGAGCTGGGCCAAAAGATTATTGTTCTGAATCAGCCAGGTGCATCAGGATCTATTGGAACAAAAAACGCTTTAGAAGCACCAAAAGATGGTTATACCTGGACCTCTGGTGCTCCCAAAGATGTTGGCTCTTACAAAATCATGGGCATGCTGGACACAACATTGCAGGACTGGCATCTTTATTTGCATCTTGCTGTTCCAAGCATTATTAGTGTCCCTGCTAGCTCCCCATACAAAGATATGAAAGCTTTGCTGGACGCTATCAAAGCGCGTCCAAGTCAAATATCCATTGCAACTGCGGGCGTCAATTCGAGCGGACATACGGCTGCTGAGCAAATGGCCGCCTCATCTGGTATCAAATATAAACATGTAACTTACGATGGTGGAAATCCTGCAGTCATAGCAACTGTTGCTGGCGAAACGGATGTGACCACCCAGTTATCAACTGAACAATCCGAAATGATCAAAGGTAAACGTTTACGTCCCTTGGCTGTTGTAGGCGATAAACCTATCGAGATTGAAGGTTACGGAAAAATCCCTCCTCTTTCTGACTTTATTCCTGGCTTTAAAGTCCCTGTGAGTTATTTTGGAATTTTCATTCCCAAGGGCGTTCCTCCCGAGGTCATAACAACACTTGACAAGATTTGGGCTGACAAAATCGCAAAATCTGAAGTAATTAAGAAATATGCCACCAGTCGTGGTGCCTTAATGGTTGTTTCTGCTGGTGCTGAAGCCCAAAAAATTTCCATGCCGGCTGTCGCTGATGCTGCTTGGCAAAAATTTGATGCTGGTCAGGCAAAAATTTCTCCCGCTACTGTAGGCATACCTAGGCCTTAAGTAGTTCTTATGAATACCAGCGATGTTTCTGACGAGAATAAAGAGGAATTGAGCGATATTTCATCGGTATCACCGCTATCTGATTTTGTCTTTTCACTTTTTTGGATAGCCCTCGGCAGTTTGATCATGTTGGCGAGTTGGCAGATGGATCGATTAGAGGGGCAAGGATCTTCTCTGTACACTGCGCCGGGTTCTTATCCTGGTCTACTCGGTGGCATTCTGTTGATTTTGGGAGTGCTGCTTGCCGCTCGCTCTTTTAAAGCGGGCGGGCATAGGTTTGTGCAATTGGATTTACATGTATCGAAGATTCAGCTCGCCTCTTTTTTGCGTGTTGGAGTTTTTCTTGCATTTGCCCTAATCTATTGCGTTGGTTTGATAGGACGTAGTGGAATCCCATTTTGGGTGGCAACATTTTTATTTGTAACTACTTTTATTATTTTATTTAATTGGCAGGCTATTTCTAGTGAAGGTTTTGTTAAGAAAGTGCTCGTGCTCGCTATTTCTATGGGTTTTGGCACATCTTTTGTAGTTAGTTATGTTTTTCAAGAACTTTTTTTAGTTCGTCTACCTTAATGGTGAATTATGTTTAGCGGATTGGTTGCCTTTGGTGAATCTATTGGCAATTTCTTAACGCCAGTTTCTTTGTTCTACGTATTTGCATCAACGCTGGTGGGTCTAATTATTGGCGCGCTTCCTGGGCTAACTGCCACCATGGGACTTGCGTTGATGACGACATTAACCTTGAAGATGCCTTCTTCACAAGCCTTGCTTGTTTTGATATGCACCTACGTTGGTGCAATTTATGGAGGTTCCCGTTCTGCAATACTTTTAAATATTCCTGGTACGCCTGCATCTGCTGCTTCGTGTCTTGACGGATACGCCTTGGCGCGCCAAGGCCAAGCAGGCCGAGCGATGGGTATTGCAACAACAGGCTCGGTGCTTGGAACGCTCATTGGAATGTTTTTCCTTGCTTTGTTCACCCCTCTACTTGGTGAGGCGGCACTTAAGTTTGGAGCTTATGAGTTTTTTTGGCTGGCATTATTTGGAGTGCTTATATCGGGCACTTTGACTGGTGATGATCCGATCAAAGGCTGGTTAGTTGGCCTGCTGGGTTTATTGGTTGCAACCGTGGGCCAAGAGAGTATTTATGCATATGAGCGCTTCAATTTCGGAATTAGAGACTTAGCAGGTGGTATTTCTCTTGTCCCCGCATTAGTTGGTGCTTTCGGCTTTGCTGAGCTATTGGTGATTATGAAAACCAGTCGGCCGACTGTAAAGATCAATCCATTTGACTCTGTCATTCCTAAGCTGGTAGACATCGTTACCCATTGGAAAACCATTTTGCGATCTGGATGTATTGGCACTGCAATTGGTGTGATTCCGGGAGTTGGGGAGGATATTGCCGCTTGGAGTTCATACGCTGCAGCAAAACGTGCCAGCAATGAACCTGAGAAATTTGGTAAAGGTTCAATTGATGGACTGATGGCCGCTGAAACAGGCGATAACGCATGTGTGCCTGGTGCCGTTATACCCGTGCTTACGCTGGCTATTCCGGGTTCTGCACCAGCGGCCGTTTTAATGGCTGCAATGCTCATTCATGGGGTACAGCCTGGGCCGATGATCATGGTGCAATCTCCACAATTTGTGTATGACGTTGTGGCGATGATGATGTTTGCAACCTTGGGCATACTTTTCTATGGCCTAACTTTGACCAAACTCATGACCCGTGTCTTGCAAGTTCCTCAAACCTTGCTGGTGCCCGTAATTTTGGTTTTATGTACTGTGGGCTCTTTTGCAATAGCAGGCCGTCTTTTTGATATTTGGGTGATGTTGGGTTTTGGATTTATAGGATTTATTCTTCGGCAATTTAACTATCCCATGGCACCTTTGGTACTAGGAATTGTGTTGGGAGATTTGATGGAAAAAAATCTTCGTAGAGGGCTTGTGCTGTCTGACGGAAATATAGAGCCATTTTTCACTCGCCCTATATCGCTAGTTATTTGGGTCACTATTGTTTTACTAATTGCTTTGAAGCTGGATCTTTTCTCGAAATTTACCAAGAAGGTATCTAGGACATGATTCCTGTCTGCAGTGCATAAATACCTGTTGATGAATGCATCAGTTTCGGAATGTGCGCAGTGATTTTTGACAAGGCATGGCGCAATGGAGCCTCTCCGCTAAAACTCTCAAGTAATAAGACCATATGAGGTTCATTTTGATCACCCGTGCGAACAGCGCGTTCAGCAGTGGGTAGTTGACTAGCGGTAGGAGTTGTTAGAACCAGACGCGCTCTGAGTAATTCGGCAAAGCACTGCTCTGGGCTGTTTGCCAAAGAATTTAGATACTCAGTCAATATTGTTAGATCCTCCAATTCGGTAATTCGAATTGCGAGAATATGACCGCCATATCCTTTTTTTGAACCATACTCCCACATCACTTCGCCAGCTGCACGGCAGGTATGACGAAATGCTGCAACGGTTTTGAGTGTCCAGGGTGTTGGATCATTTAATCTCTGAATATATGCGTCGCTTGTCAAAACCCCCGTGTTTTGCGTGACATAGGTTGTCAGGTATTGGGGGCTTGCATGTTCTCCATACCAGCGCTGCCCGCTTATAAATCCTGGTATCGAAACTCTTTCCGGAAGATGTTCAGACGAATGCCATTGAACAAATTCATCGCGCATCTCTTCTTTGATATCGTTCCAAATAACGATCATTCCAGTACGTGAGTCGGACATAGCTTGATAATTTATATCGTCAAGAAAGCTTTGCTGCTTTTTTGATTTGCGTCAATTGAACCATCTGGGGTGATTTTTTGTAATGCGCGTCTAGTGGGTAGCAACCAGAGACCATTCCATTTCTTGGGGCTGTGGTGCAGTCGCTAAAGGTACGGCACAACCGTTTTCTTTGAAAAGGACGTCCTGCAAGCACATCTGCGGGCAACTCTGGGTAAGACAGCACCATACGCCCAAGGCCTACAAAATCGGTCCATCCCTCTCGTACTGTTGCCTGTGCGACATTCGGTAGGAATTCTTGCAAATAGGTATAACCGCTGCCGACAAAAGCCATTTTTGGAAAACGATTTTTCAACTGACGCACTGCATCGAGATGTCTTGCCACGCCAACAAGTGGGTCCTCAGGTGGTTGGTAGCCATCAGACGGCGGATACATGGCCGGGCGTGTGAGGTGGGGGTTGTAATAAGGACTGCCCAAAGTGATATTCATCAATTGAATATTCAGACTTTCTACAACTTCAAGAAATTCAAATGTTTCGTTCAGTGCGATTTGTGTTGGGTTTGTTTCGTTGATGCCAAAACCGTATTGGTATGGCATGGAAGCAGAGGCGTCGACAGCAATGCCGGGCCCAAGTTCGTCGGGTTTAGAAAGGGCAGGGTCAGGGCGGAAGGGTAAAAAGTCAAAAGCAGATAGCCTGACACCTAGCCCAAGTTGCGGCACCTCAGCACGAATACCTGCAACAAGTTCTTTTAAAAAGCGTGTGCGATGTTCCATGGAACCGCCGTATTTACCCGCTCTAGTTTTGGCGCCCAGGAATTCATGGCCTAAATAACCATGGCAATGCTTGAGATCTACAAACTGATAGCCGCAGTCCCAAGCACGTTTTGCTGCGATGACGAAGTCTTCGATCAATCGTTCTATTTCATCATCCCGCAGGACAACGATGTTTTGTGCTGGGCCAAACCGTCCATCTAAGAGTGGATGGTTGAACAAGACACGCGGCTCCATCTGGTTCGTGTTGGGCTTGCAAAAACGTCCTGAATGCGTGAGTTGTAGACCTATCAACAAGTCTTTGTCGTCGCCCATAACTTCTTTATGGGAAGCCACGAGTGTCTCGCGCAATTGCGCTATCGCAGATTGATTTTTGGCATCCATCATCAATTGCTGTGGGTTGGCGCGACCATCGTGTCTGACGGCGACTGCTTCACCACCCCAAATTAATTTGGCCCCTGATTTCCCAAAGTGACTCCAGCGACGCCGCGTGTTGTCGGATGGACTACCGTCTGCGTTGCCATCCCAACCCTCCATGGGATGGATGGCGTATCGATTACCAATGGTGAATTCACCTACTTGGAGTGGCTTTGCCATGGGAGATGCATCTCCTGTGACTAATTCCTCATCGCAGGGAATATCCAAACCTAAATCTTGAAGGCTCCTTTTGAAATTCTCCACAGATTGCAGCGATTTCACTTTGACAAAGTCACCAAATTTCATAATTTAAGCCTGGGTTCGCAATCAATATCAGCGCAAGAATTTAAAAGAAATGGTTGGGTTTAAGAAAAAACCCAAGAACCAAAGCTCCGTTTGGTGAATGCGCTACATGTCTACTTCCCGCAGGACGCCACACATAGTTACCTGCGGTCACTTCACCCTCATGGTCAACCAAAGAGCCCTCCAAGACCCAGCTTTGTTCAACTGCAACATGCTGATGGTCTGTCAACACTGATCCAGGTTCCATCTTCGTTAAAACGGTTTGAAGTCCGGTGTCTGGATCTTCCATCAACACCTTGATCCATATTCCTTTGAATTTAGTTTCCTGCCAAGGTATGTCATCTACAGTGACATAGCGTGAAGACAACGCAGCCAATGCTTGGTGTTGCTTTTCATAACCCGGTGTGCGAATAGCCATCGATACCTCCCTTTCAAACCATCATAAACAAACAGGTAAATGTTTCTAAGAATGGTTTACCCCATAAACCCTTAATCTAAAAGAGTGCATGGCGTGCTAACCTAAAGTGATGCCGCATACACCCGCTTCTGAAGATTTAATTGACTCGCCCTACGCGGCATGGAGACTTCTCATAACCTTGTGCTTGGTCACATTGGGAAGTAGTTGCATGTATGTGGTTGCCGTAGTGTTGCCCCCTGTGCAAGCCGAATTTGGCGTAGACAGGGCCAATGCCTCTTTGCCCTATACCTTGATGATGATTTGTTTGGGTGTGGGCGGTATGTGGACAGGCAAATTGGCGGATCGTTTCGGTATCACCCCTGTTCTGTGGGTCGGTTCAGTCGCTGTCACAGCTGGATTTGTTATCGCTGGCTTAGCCCCGAATATTTGGGTGTTTGGCTTAGCGCATGGGATTTTGTTGGGTCTGCTGGGTAGTTCGTCGACCTTTGCACCATTGATGGCCGACACTTCGCTTTGGTGGAACAAGCGCAGAGGCATTGCGGTGGCTATTTGTGCATGTGGCAATTACGTGGCGGGAGCCTTTTGGCCACCTGTTGCCCAATGGGGCATAGAGACCATCGGTTGGCGTCATACCTATATTTATATGGGCATATTTTGTGGTGTTTGCATGCTTTTTCTGTCATTCTTGATGCGACAGCGTCCTCCGTTGGTATCGCAAAATGATGCTTCAGTTTCTGACTCAGGATTTATTTCTTCGCAACCTTTTGGTTTGCAATTAGGCCAAGCGCAACTTCTGTTGTGCGTTGCAGCTATTGCATGTTGCGTGGCTATGTCGATGCCGCAAGTGCATATCGTGGCCTATTGCGCTGATTTAGGCTATGGCGCAGCGAGAGGCGCTGAAATGTTGTCATTGATGCTGACCTGCGGAATCATCAGCAGATTGGTGTCTGGTTGGATTTGTGACCGTATCGGCGGCATTCGAACTTTGCTGCTGGGCTCAGCTTTGCAAGGAATCGCTTTGGTGTTGTTTCTACCATTCGATGGTTTGGTGCCGCTCTACGTTATCTCCGGCATGTTCGGGCTATTTCAAGGCGGCATAGTGCCTGCCTACGCCATCATTGTTCGCGAACACTTTCCGCCACAAGAGGCAGGCGCCAGGGTAGGGTCTGTGATCATGGCCAGCTTGGTGGGTATGGCTTTAGGCGGTTGGATGTCCGGCAAAATCTTTGATTTAACCGGCTCCTACCATGCCGCATTTATGAACGGTATTGCTTGGAACCTGCTCAACTTAACAATCAGTGGATGGTTGTTTTGGCGGATTCGCGCTTCAAACCGGAACTTCACCTAATACGGTACAGCGACGAATCACACGGCTTTGCTTGTGTGGATCGTAAGGCGTAGCTTTATGGACCAAACAACGGTTGTCCCAAACAATGAGCTGTTTGATTTGCCAGTCATGCTCATACGTCAAGTCGGGATGGATGGCCAATCGATTGAGCTCTTCAATCAGAGCACGTCCTTCTTCGTAAGGCATACCAACTACATATTCCGCATGGTCACCTAAATACAGACATTTGCGACCAGTTTCTGTATGGGTTCGAACAATAGGTTGGTCGACTGGAGGTACAGCTTTGCGTTGGTCTTCAGTCATAGGGTCTTCGCCATGCCTACGTGTACGAGAAAAATCTAGGCTATGCACTGCGCGTAAATTCGCGATGCGTTCTTTCCACTCAGGAGATAGGCGTTCATAGGCACCATACATATCGCAGAAGTGGGTTTGTCCACCTTGTCCAGGTTCAGGCATCACCTCTCCGTAAATCACAGTGGCATGTCCAGTGACGCGTTGCCAAGAGCCATCGGTATGCCATTCCAAAGTGCCTCTGTCAGGGTGCTTGCCATTAGGCTTGCCCTCGGCGTTCAGATTGGAGAGTCGATACAGCTCAGGAAATCCGTCAGCATGGTATTGGTTCATCACATGGATCTGAACTTTTCCAAAGCATTGTGCCAACTTCACTTGTTGTGCAGGAGGAACATCTTGCGGTGGAAATAAAAGCACTTGGTATTGCAAGAACGCCTTGTGAATGCCGGCAAGGACTTCGGGAGTCATTTCCTCTGACAGATTGACTCCGCTGATCTCCGCCCCTAAATGGGGAGTAAGGGGTCGAACGCTAAAAGGCCAATCAGTTTTTGTAGATGCAAATTGTGTATGGCCCATGGAGTTCTCCGATATTTAGTTAGGACAGATATATCCAGATCCACCGGGTGCCTTGAAGCATCCGACAGATTCCGGTAACAGCAACTTTGGCAGATACAAGACGACGTCTGGGAAGAGCACTACAAATGCGATGGTCAAGAGGAACACACCGTACAAAGGAAGCGATCTCACAACTGCTCGCCCAAAGCCAACGCCAACATATTTAGACGCTACCAATAAAGATAAGCCGTATGGAGGTGTAATCAAACCAAAAACTAAGGTGGTAATTAGGACTACGCCCATATGCAAAGGGTTGATATTTCCAATTTCAGTTAATTTATTGATGATGGGCATGAAAATGATGATGGCGGGCACCGCATCAATAAAGTCACCCACAATAATAAATAACACTACAAGAGAGAACATGATCATCGGACCACTGGTGCCGGCAATACTAGTGATGTAAGTAGACACAATGTCTGGTCCGCGCAAATAAGCCACCATCCAGCCAAATGCAGATGCTGCTGCAACAGCCGCTAAGGGCAAGCTATACAAAAGACCTGCGTACATAAAGTCCCGAGGTAATTCGTACACATGGCGAGGCCGGTAAATCGGAATCAAAACAAGTAATACATAGACGCAAGCAATCATGCCGGCTTCAGTGGGAGTGAACCACCCGGACAAAATGCCGCCCATGATGATGACAGGAATCATCAATGGCATGGCAGCTTCTTTGGATGCGAGTGCAATTTCAGAGTAGGAAGCGCGTTTCTTTTTGAATCCAGGTGGACCCCATACATAGCTATAGACCATTAAACCTAGCCCAATCAACACGCCCGGTACTACGCCCGCTAAAAATAATCCACCAATCGATACATTTCCAGTAGCGCCATAAACAATGGCCATGATGCTTGGAGGTATCAAATTGGCCATGGTGGAAGCAGAGGCGATCAACGCTGCGGTGAACGCACGGTCATAACCCTCGCGGTCCATCTCTGGTGCAACAGTCCTGCTCAAAACTGCAACGTCTGCCGTAGAAGAGCCAGAAATACCCGCAAAGAACATACTAAATAAAGTAACGACCTGTGCTAAGCCCCCGCGGAAGTGTCCTACCAAGGTTTGAGCCAGTCGAATCATGCGATGAACAACATCGGATGACGCCATCAATTCGCCAACCAGTAAAAAGAAGGGAACTGCTAACAGAGCTTCAGAGTCAATGCCATGGAAGAGTTGCCCCACCATCGACTGCATGCTGATTTGGGTAAATTGCACGGCTAGTAATACGCCTGCAATCAATGCAAAGGTTACAGGAACTCCCATGTAGCCTAGAAATAAAAACAAAAAGGCCATAAAGACCAGAATGCCACCGTTACTCATGCCCATCTCCCTCGGTGACTACGTTCTCAAGATCTTCTGGGCCCTCGAAACCATTTTGTAAGCCATTGATTAACTGCTCTAAGGTAAAGAGGCCAATCATGATGCCGGCTAAGGGCACGATACCGGTATAAACCGTCAAGGGAATGAGGGACGGCATGCGAAAACTACCCATATCGAGCAGTGCATTTTGCCAACCATAGTAGGTGAGCAAAACGGAGACTACCAAAACAACTATGCGGTTAAACGCTTCAATCACACTTCGCGATGTGCCTTTCATGCGCTTTGTGATCTCAGTCAAATAAAAGTGATCATTGCGCCGTGTTGCAGCTGCCATTCCAATGAATACGCCCCAGCAAAAAAATGCGGTGGTAACTTGTTGTAACCACACCCACGGATCGCCCAATGTGCGGGTGATGACATCTGCGAACACCGATAAGGTGAACATGAAGATGCAAACTCCGCATAAAACCATCAGAATAGCTTCTAGTGAGTCAAAAGCCTTCCATTTGAGATGACGGTGTCTTTCTAAGACAAGCGATCTAAAGTGTGTGTCAGACATGTTGGGTTATTTCACTTCGCGAACTAATTTCAAAATCTTGACTGCATGTGGGCCAAGTTCTGCAGCGAGTTGGTCTTGAATCGGTGCGGCAGCTTTCATGAATCCGCTTTTGTCTACGTTTTCAATAACTTTGACACCCATTTTTTTGAGCTTCTCGGCTGAGTCTTTTTCTAACTGCAAAGCCATCAAAGGCTCTTTCTTAGACACTTCATCCGCTGCTGCTTGTACCCATTTCTGCTGTTCTGGCGTTAAGCTGTTCCAGGTTTTGTCACTGATCCACAGGCAATTGTTATTAGCTTCGTGTTCTGTGATGGATAGAACAGGGGCTACTTCGTAATGTTTGTTGGCTAAGTAAACGTTCACGCCGTTTTCAGCAATATTGACTACGCCTGTTTGCAAAGATGTGTAGACATCTCCGAATGGCATATGAACAACTTGTGCGCCGTATGCTGGGAAGTGGGTATCTTCGGTTTTGGTGGCTTGCACACGAATTTTTTGGCCTTTGATGTCGTTAACGCTATTGACTTCTTTTTTGCTGTACATATTACGCAGCCCCATAGTCAGCAGACCCAATGTGCGCGCGCCGGTGACTGACTCTTTGGTCATGTCTCTAAATGCTTGGGCAATACCAGGGTCCGCTAAAGATTTAGCCAAATGGTTTTGGTCGCGAAAAATAAAATGTAAAGAAAGAACACCAGCTTGTGGAGCTACTGTCGAAGCATTGGCCGTTGATGTGATGACAAAGTCGATATCACCTGCTCGCATTTTCTGGAGCATTTGCGGCTCTTGCCCAAGTTGAGCTCCAGGAAACTGGTTGATGCTCATCTTGCCGCCGCTCAACTCTTTGAGCTTGGTGTCAAAAATATTTGCTGCTATGCCATAAGCTGTGGTGGGTGGTTGGTCATAGGCGAAAGAGAAGGTTCGGTTTTGGGCTGAAGCTGTTGATGCAAAGCCAAGGAGGGAAGCCAGCGCTATTGCACTGAGAATATGTCTACGAAAAGCCATGTTTGTCTCCTGTTGATGGGTATGTTTGATAACGCAAAAATGCTATCACCGATGCACAAAACATACAGTAGGGATTACATCCCCCCTGACAAACCGGTGACTAGTTACGTGGGGTTTTCCCGTTCTTTTCTGTAGCGCGCAGAAAATCAAAATCAACGCCATGTTCTGCCTGAGTCACCGTATCTAAAAAGAGTTTGAGATAACCGCGTTGTGCAGTAGGGGGCTCGATAGGATGCTTATCTCTTCTAGATTGAAGTTCTTGTTCAGAAACCAACACACTGATTTCTCTATTTTTCACGCTTAAACGAATGCGGTCACCTGTTTGCACATAAGCCAAGGTTCCGCCTATTGCTGCTTCTGGAGTGACGTGCAAAACGATGGTTCCAAATGCTGTTCCGCTCATGCGCCCGTCTGAAATGCGCACCATGTCTTTGACGCCAGCGCGAGCGAGCTTCATGGGGATTGGGATGTAGCCGGCTTCTGGCATTCCAGGTGCGCCCTTGGGACCGATATTCTTGAGAACCAAAATATCTTCGGCATGGACGTCTAGGTCGTCGCTATCAATGCGCGTCACCAAGTCTTCGCTGTTTTCGAACACCACTGCGCGTCCTTCGTGCTCCATGAGTTGTGGATCTGCAGCAGACTGTTTGATGATGGCGCCATTGGGTGCTAGGTTGCCCGCCAAGACCGCAATGCCGCCTTGTGGGTAGATAGGGTTGTTGAAAGGCCGCACCACATCTTGTTTAAAACCTGGGCCTGCAATGTCTAACTCTTCACCAAGCGATCTGCCAGTTACCGTCATGGCGTTGAGTTTGAGTAAAGGCTTGAGTTCTCTAAGCAAAGTGGCCATGCCACCAGCTTTGTGGAAGTCTTCCATATAGTGTTGGCCAGACGGTTTGAGGTCGAGCAAAACAGGAGTTTCACGGCCCATACGATCAAGGGCTTGCATATCAATGTCAAGGCCGACCCGCCCAGCAATGGCAGCCAAGTGCACGATGCCATTGGTGGATCCGCCAATTGCCAATAGAACACGCATAGCGTTCTCAAATGCATCCGCAGTCAAAATTTTGTCGATGGTTAATCCAGTAAGCGCCATTTCTACAGCGCGCGCACCAGTTTCTTCTGCGATACGAATGCGGTCTGCCGTAACCGCAGGAGGCGATGCGCCACCAGGCACCGTCATGCCCAACGCTTCAGCAATGCACGCCATGGTGCTGGCAGTGCCCATCACAGAACAAGTACCGACACTGGCAACGAGTTGGTTATTCACATCGTCTTTTTCTTGATCATCGATTTCGCCCGCGCGAAACTTGCCCCAATAGCGGCGGCAGTCTGTGCAAGCGCCGACGCGTTCGCTGCGGTGCGAGCCTGTCAACATGGACCCGGTAATTAATTGAATGGCGGGTATGCCAGCAGATGCTGCACCCATGAGTTGCGCGGGAACGGTTTTATCGCAACCACCGATCATCACGATCGAATCCATAGGTTGTGCACGGATCATTTCTTCGGTGTCCATAGACATCAAATTGCGCAGATACATGCTGGTGGGTGCGGCAAAACTCTCGTGGATGGAGATGGTGGGGAAGTCCATCGGTAATCCTCCCGCCAACATCACGCCGCGTTTGACGGCTTCTATCAATTGGGGGGCATTGCCATGGCAGGGGTTGTAGGCGCTGCCCGTATTGGCGATACCCACGACGGGGCGATCTAGCGCTTTGTCTGTGTAGCCAGCACCTTTGATAAAGGCTTTTCGTAGGAAGAGTGAGAAACCTTTGTCACCATAAGAGGTAAGACCTTTGCGCAAGCCTGATTCAGGTTTGTTGGGTGTGGCGGGGGAGGGATTTGTTTTTTTGGGGGAAGTCATACAGGCGAATAAGCTAGGAAATGCAAAACCTTGGACTGTAGTAGCAAACCCGCACGTATGGGCGTCTTTGAGGGAAAGCCATTAGGTAGTTTTAGGGGGTAGCGTGACAGAATGTTTAATGTTTCAAGGAGCATGTATGAACCGCATCTTTTCATTCGCCAGTGGGTTAGTTCTCAGCTTTAGCTTGTGTCTGTGTGCTTATGCGCAAAATATTTCCATCGCGACAGGTGGTACGGGCGGTGTTTACTACCCGATGGGCGGTGGCATGGCCTCTGTGCTTTCCAAATATGTGCCAGGTATGCAGGCGACAGCAGAAGTTACTGGCGGGTCCGTGGATAACTTGAAATTAGTAGCAACAGGAAAGTCTTATATTGGCTTTTCGATGACTGACGCAGGTCAAGACGCTTACCGTGGCGAAGACAAATTTAAAGGTAACAAAGTTCCTTTAAAGACGCTCATGGTGCTTTACCCCAATCGCATGCATGTAGTCAGCGTTGACGGTAAAGGCATCAGCAAGATGGGCGACCTGAAAGGCAAGCGGGTTTCAACGGGCTCACCAGGCAGTGCTACTGAGGTGATGGCGTTTCGATTGATCGAGGCGGCAGGTCTTGACAAAGACAAAGACATGAAGCGTGAGCGTCTAGGTGTTGCTGAATCAGTCAACGCTATCAAGGACGGCAAGATTGATGCATTCTTTTGGGTAGGTGGTTTGCCTACTGCAGGTGTGACGGATCTCGCCAATACGCCGGGTACAAAAATTAAAATGGTGGACCATGCCGAGGTCGTTGCTGCAATGAATAAAAAATACGGCAACTTGTATGTCGAAGACGTGATTCAAAAAGAAATGTACCGTGGAATGGACACAGACAACAAACAAGCAACGGTCATGAATATATTAGTGGCCCATGAGACGATGGATGAAAAGACGGCATACAACATTGTGAAAACAATTTTTGATAAACGTGATGACTTGATTGCAGTGCATAAAGAGGCTTTGAACTTCAAACTCAGCAACCAAACCAATGCTGCCACCCCCATACCTTTTCACCCAGGTGCTATCAAGTACTTTGCTGAAAAAGGCATCAAGCTCAACTGATGAGCGATACACCTACAACCCCCAACTCCTCGCAAACTAAGCTTTCGCAAGAAGTAGTCATCAGTGAAGAGGCGCTGCAAAAAGCAGAAGAGTTCATTGAGGCAGAAGAAGGTGCCGCGAACAAGTTAAGGGGTTGGCTAGGTGTTTTAGTCACTACCTTGGCGGTGGTGATGTCGGTTTTTCATCTCTACACCGCTTACGCCATTGTTCCCACGCAAACATTAAGACCAGTGCATGTGGGCTTTGTGCTCGTGCTGTGCTTTTTGATGTTCCCCATTGCAAGCAAATATCGCCACCGCATCATGTGGTGGGATTGGTTGGCGGCTTTGCTCTCGATTGCGGTGGTGGTGTATTTGATTATGGGTGGTGACGATTTCACCGACCGCAACACCTTGCCAGATTATTGGGATGTGGTGTTGGGCATCGCCTTGATCGTCATGGTGATGGAAGCGATGCGACGCACCAATGGTTGGATCATGCCCATCATCACGATGTGCTTTATTTTGTACGCCTTGTATGGCCCGCTATTACCCGCACCCTGGACGCACAAAGGCTATGCAGTAGGCCGCTTGGTCGGTGTGATGTACATGACGCTAGAGGGAATTTATGGGGTGGCAGTCGATGTGTCGTCCTCTTTGATTATTTTGTTCACCATCTTCGGTGCGTTCTTGCAGTACTCAGGAGCGGGCAAGTTTTATATCGACTTTTCTTTTTCAGCGATGGGTGGCAAACCCACAGGTGCTGGACGCACGGTGGTGTTGGCGTCGTTCCTCTTAGGTGGTCCATCTGGCTCGGGTGTAGCGACCACAGTGACTTTGGGATCCGTGGCTTACCCCATGCTCGCCAAAGCTGGCTATGAACGCAATGCAGCCGGTGGCTTGTTGGCTGCCGGCGGTTTGGGCGCGATTATTTCGCCACCGGTGTTGGGCGCTGCTGCATTTTTAATTGCCGAGTTTTTAAAAATCTCTTACCTTGACGTGTTGTTGATGGCGGTCATACCGACCTGCATGTTTTATTTGGCGCTGTTCTTGATGGTGGAAATTGATGCGCGTAAATATGGCATGGGTGAAACCGCTTTTGACAAAGTGGACACGGTGTGGAACTTAACTAAAAATTACGGCTTCCACTTTTTGTCACTGGTCTCGATCATCTTTTTCATGATGTGGGGCTTCTCTCCCGTGCTCTCTGTATTTTGGGCGACGGTAGTGTCATTCTTAAGTAGCTTCTTACGACGCGACTGCGCTTTGATCTCGTATGACTTGTTTCAAGGCAAAGGATCGTTTTGGTCGTTGCTTTTGAAGTCACCCTTTATTAAGGCGATGGAAGCAGGCTCTGTTGGCGTCTTGAATGTCGCTGCGACATGCGCGGGTGCTGGGATCATTGTGGGTGTTGTCACACTCACAGGTTTGGGTTTGAAGTTCAGCACGATCGTGATTGATTACGCTGGGGGTTCTTTGCTGTTAACTGCGATCTTCACTTCCTTGGTGGTTTGGATTGTGGGCTTGGCAGTTCCTGTCACTGCGTCTTACATTATTTGTGCGGTGATCGCTGCACCTGCTTTGATCAAATTAGGTGTGCCAGATTTCGCTGCGCATATGTTTATCTTTTATTACGCGGTGTTGTCTGAAGTGTCCCCTCCAACAGCGTTGTCGCCTTTTGCTGCAGCGGCGATCACAGGAGGTGATCCCTACAAAACAACATTGCAATGTTGGAAGTACACCATTCCTGCTTTCTTAGTCCCGTTTATGTTTGTGCTGGATCCGAGCGGACAGGGCTTGCTATTGATGGGGTCTACCAAAGCGCTGGCTAATGCAGACTGGGTATCTATCGCACAAGTGACCGCCACTTGCGCGGTAGGTATTGCATCATTGGCGGTGGGTTTCCAAGGATGGGCTTGGTTAAAAACCACTTTCGTGGAACGTTGGATGTTTATCGTGGCTGGGTTTGCTTTGGTGTATCCAGGCGCGATTGCAGATTTAATCGGTTTCGGACTGGTGATCGCCGCGATGTCCATGCAGTATGTTCGCTTTAAAAATAGCAGGAGTTTGATTTGAAAACATTGGATGCTACGGCTAAGGGTGTTTACCTGATTACTGTCACACCGTTTACTGATTCGGGCGCGTTAGATTTACCCAGTACTGACCGCATGGTGGACTTTTGCTTAGAAGCCGGCGTGACAGGGTTGACAGTGCTCGGCATCATGGGAGAGGCTACCAAACTCACAGCAGAAGAATCACGTACCTATGTGAAACAAGTGCTTGCGCGTGTCGCAGGTCGCGTGCCAGTTGTGGTGGGTGCATCTGCTGCAGGCTTTGCGCCTATGAAAGAGCTCACGCAAAGCGTGATGGATTTGGGCGCATCTGGTGTGATGGTGGCTCCGCCACCGACTGTGAAAACAGACGACCAAATCGTCAGCTACTTTGACATGGTCAGTGAAACCTTAGGGCCTAATGTGCCTTGGGTGTTGCAAGATCATCCAGTCTCTACCGGCGTGCAGATGTCTGCATCAGTCATTTTGCGCATTATTAAAAATTCGCCTACATGTGTGATGTTGAAGCACGAAGATTGCCCAGGATTGGCAAAGATGTCTGCTTATCGCGCTGCTAGCGATAAAGGGGATGCAAAACGCATTTCGATTTTGACGGGTAATGGTGGCGGTCTGTTCTTGCCAGAAGAGCTGTCGCGTGGTGCAGATGGTGCCATGACGGGGTTTGCCTATCCCGAGATGATGGTCGATGTGGTCCGCGCCCATGCTGCAGGTGATGTAGAGCGTGCGCATGATCTATTTGACGCCTACTTGCCTTTGTCGCGCTACGAGCAACAAGCTGGTATTGGGTTGGCCGTTCGCAAACACTTGTTAGCGCAACGTGGCGTGATTGCCAGTGCTGCGATTCGTAAGCCTGGGCCTAAGCTCTCTGCTGCAGACCTTGCTGACTTGGACCGCTTAGTGAAACGACAAACGCGTCGATTGGCTGAAATTGGCTAAGCAAAGTATGCAAAGCTAAGTTGATTTAATAGCCACGCTGACAAGGCATCTCTTAATTTCCATTCTTCAAACATCTGAAGTATTAATATGACTGACAACACAAAGCTGACGCTCTCCCAAGAAGCGATTGACATTCTTTCCAAAGTAACCACCGCCACACTGACCACCTTGTTGTTAAAAAAAGGTTTGCGTAATGTGTGGCTGCGCAACACCAAGCCTATTCGTTCAGGTCAACCCCGTTTGGTGGGCAGAGCATTTACTTTGCGCTTTGTTCCTGCAAGAGAAGATTTGGCAACGCCTGAATCGTGGGCGTCTCCCATTTCAACCCGCGCTGCGATTGAAGATATGCCTGCTGGCTGTATTGCTGTTGTGGATTCGATGGGTGTGCAAGATGCCGGTATTTTTGGTGACATCTTGTGTGCACGTATGGTGAAGCGCGGTGTCGCTGCTTTGATCACTGACGGTGTGGTGCGTGATGCGGCCGGTGTTCTAGGTACTGGAATGAACGTGTGGTGCAACGGCGTGGCAGCGCCCCCATCGGTTGCAGGCTTAACGTTTGTGGATTGGCAAAAACCTATTGCTTGCGGTGGCGTGGCGGTTTTCCCAGGCGACGTGATTGTGGTCGATGACGATGGCGCTGTATTGATACCAGCCGCATTGCTGGACGCAATGCTCAAAGAAGGTCCAGAGCAAGAGCGCATGGAAGGTTGGATCATGTCTGAGGTGGAGAAGGGTGTTCCACTTCCAGGCTTGTACCCCATGGATGCAGCCACTAAGGCGCGCTATCAAGCCGATATGGCAAAAAAGAACTAAGAAATTTATAAATTAATTAGGTTCTGACCCCAATTAATGAAAATAGCAAGAATTAAATTGCTATTTTTTTAATTTTTGCCCGAGACGCCTAGTAAACGGTGTAAGGCAGTAGATGTGGTGGTGTATTGCAAAGGCGTATTGCGATCTGGGTAGACGATATCTGCTGCACCAAAAGCCGCTAGCGTGGCTTCATGAAAGCCACACAGAATTAATTTCTTTTTGCCCGGGTAGGTGTTGATGTCACCTACCGCAAAAATACCGCGCGTTGAGGTGGAAAAATTCTCAGTATTGACCTCAAGTTGCTTGCGTTGCATGGCAAGTTCCCATTGGGCTATGGGGCCTAGCTTGGGTGATATACCCAAAAAAGCCACGATGTGATGCATGGGTCGGTCTATGGATTCGCCAGTGGAAGTCGCAATCGTCACGCTTTGCAAAACTCCCTGATTGGTTTTGATGGCAGTTAATTGGCCAATTTGCAGGTGCAACTTGCCAGAACCGACAGCATCGCGCATTGATTGCACGCGTTCGACAGGAGCATCAAACACATCACGCCTGTGCATCAATGTGACGCTTTTAGGCGCGGGGCTAGATTGAGCAAGAGAAAGTGCTGAAGAAATCGCGTCAGCATCTTGTCCCATTACCAAAATATCTTTGCCTGATAGGTCGAGTGCATTAGGCTGACCGTAATGCACGCATTTGCCTTCTAGTTCTGTAGCACCTTCCACCAGCAAAGGACGTGGTTGAAATGCGCCCACACCCGCTGCAATAAAAACTGTTTTGCTAAGAAACTGAGTGGCAGTACTTGTGCTTAAGGCAAAACGTCCGTCAGCTTGTTGCTTGCACTCTGCAACCAGTTGGCCCAAATGCAATGTCGGCTGAAAAGGTTGGACTTGTTTTTGAAGATTGGCGATCAACTCAGCGCCAGAATACACAGGGACACCAGGAATGTCATAGATGGGTTTATCTGCGTAGAGTTCTTGGCATTGACCGCCGACATGCGGCAACGCATCGACGATATGGCATCGAATATCTTGAAGCCCCAGTTGGAAGGCTTGGAATAAGCCGACAGGTCCGGCACCAATGATGACGGCATCGGTTTCGATCGTGCGCATGGATTTGAATGCGCTTGCGTTTTTAGCGCTTTAGCTCAGCAAGTTTGCCGGTGCGCTCTTTCCAGTCGTCTGCATCTGGTAGAGGTGTTTTGCGCTTGGTAATGCTTGGCCAGCCAATAAGAGACAACTCTGCGTTCAGCGCTGTCATATGCATCTGGTCAGCTGGAACGTCTTCTTCTGCATAAATCGCGTTGACTGGGCACTCAGGAATACAAACAGCGCAGTCGATGCACTCATCGGGGTCAATCGTTAAGAAATTAGGACCTTCGCGAAAGCAATCGACAGGACATACGTCCACACAGTCGGTGTATTTACAGCGGATACAGGCTTCGGTGACAACGTGCGTCATGGTGATTTGGTCTTTTTAGCGTGGATGCGGGCGAAAACAGTTATTTTAAACAGCTTTGATTTTTGGCTTTGGCGTTCAGTTAGCGAACCAACACTGCGGCAGAGGTCTTATGGCTGGCGGTGTCCACTAATACCAATGCACCTAGAACGCGCGATTGTGTAAACGGCAGAGTCACCAAGGGTTGTTGCAATGCCAAGGTGACATGGCCAATGGCGTTCGGCGCCAGTTCGTTGGCGTTTTCTTCTTCTAAGGTATTGACATTCAAACGGTGCACCACGCGCTGCACTTTGGCTTTGACCCAACGGTGGCCATGCAGTGCCCAATACACTCTGCCGGCAACCAATGGCTCATCGTCCATCCAAGCGACAGTGGTTTCTATTTCGCTCTGGGCTTGCAAGGCGTTGTCGCCTGCTAGAAGCCAATCACCGCGCGAGACGTCAACTTCTTTATCGAGCACGATGCCAGCACTATGGCCGCTGATCGATGTCAAGCTTTGGCGTGTGGCGCTCAACACCTGAGCGACTACAGCAGTTTGACCGCTGGGGAACACTGTCACGGTTTGTCCAACGGACACTAAGCCTGTTCCTACGCGACCCCAAAACACCCGACGGCCTTGCGTGGTGACGTTGGAGTTGTGAAATTTTTCGACCCATTGCACAGGGAAACTAAATGCAACATGTTCTTCCGCTGGTGTGGTGGGTAAGCCTTCCAAAATGTCCAATAAGTGTGGGCCCTTGTATCCGCACCAGCCTTGATCAGCAGCGTCAACTACGTTTAAGCCTTTGAGCGCAGAGATAGGAACCGTGGCGGTAATCGTGATGTGCGCTTGCGCTGCAAATTGACGAAGTGCATTGGAGATATTGACAAATGCCAAGCGTGGATCGTCAACCGCGTCGAGTTTATTGATGGCAAACACAATGGATGGAACGCGCAAGAGATTGACCAGCAATGCGTGACGACGGGTTTGGGAGAGCAATTCGAGTGCTGGGTTTTTCCAATCGAGTTTGATGGCGTCGACCAAGACAACGGCAGCGTCTGCGCTCGAAGCAGCAGTGACCATATTGCGTGTGTACTGCTCATGACCCGGCGCATCGCCAATGATGAACTTGCGCGCTTCGGTACTGAAATAGCGGTAAGCCACGTCGATGGTGATGCCTTGCTCGCGCTCCGCGCTCAATCCGTCGGTGAGTAATGCCAAATCGGTGACACCTGCACGTTGCACGCTAACTAGGTGGTCTTGCAACACGGCTTTGGTGTCGACGAGTAAGCGTCCGATCAAGGTGCTCTTGCCGTCATCTACTGAGCCGCAGGTGATGAAGCGCAATGCGTTGCTGGTGTTGTGAAGGGTGGAAGCATTCATTAGAAATACCCGTCTTTCTTGCGTTTTTCCATGGATGCGTCAGATGTTTTGTCGTCCATACGGGTGGCACCGCGCTCGCTGACATCGGCTGTCAAGGTTTCCAAAACGATGTCTTGGGGGGTGGCCGCTAGACTTTCTACGGGACAAGTGCAAGTGATGTCACCTACGGTGCGAAAACGTACATCGCGTATTTGTGCTTTTTCATCGCCTTTGGGCGGAGTGAGTTCGGTGACGGGCACTAGCAAACCACGGCGGTCCACCACTTCGCGTTTGTGTGTGTAATAGATCGAAGGTAAAGCAATGTTTTCTCTGGCGA
>CAIRQX010000115.1 GCA_903880855.1 uncultured Burkholderiales bacterium
CTTGCGTTCGACCATCGTTACGACAGCACCTTTGTGGCTTGCCCCTATGACGGTATCGCATTCCCAATGACCCACTTGGCGTCTAGCTTCAATATGCAAGGGGCGCTCGCTCAAAGGTCGTCTGTTGGGGATCTGCCCCCGCCTATCTCGCCCACCCGCGTAGCGCTTTCTCTTTTGCTTCTGGCAGCGCAGACTCTTCCAAAGAACTCCGCCCTGAGCCTTGTCCGCATAAACATGCTGGTAAAGCGTCTCATGGCTGATGGGCAATCTTGCTGCAATTTGCTCCGGACTCCATTGCAACTGCAACAAAGAACAGGCTTCCTCCCTTACCCACGGCTCAACGGCTGGGGCATTGCGACTGTTTTGCGCACGCTCTGCCGAGAACTCACAGGCTTGTTTGGGTCGATAGCCCCGAGAACCAGTATTACGAATCAACTCCCGGCTAATGGTGGACTTGTGCCGATCCAGAAACTTGGCTATTTGAGATTGATCGTGTCCGGCTTTCATGAGGGCGTAAATCTGATATCTTTCAGCTTGGCTGAGGTGTTTGTATTTCATAAGCAACTTAGACTGCCAGGTCAAGAAGCCTTGAATGCTATACATCCTCAGCCACCTAATCTTCAGTTAATCAAAGTTGCACTTCGTGCTTGAATTCGCCAAGTAATAAATCGCATGTATAGACCCTTAATAATAAGTCGATAAAGTGGTAGGACAGTTCCTAGTTATATAGCTAGAATTAATTAACGAAACTTAGACTTAATTAAATCGTCATCACTTCGCTTCGAAGATGCCTGGTAATTTAGGATCGCTATTGAATAAGGATTCAGCTATAGGCATGCAGCAACAGCAGCAGAAGCGGCTGCCCCGCTACTAATCATTTGTAGTATCTGTTCGGTTTGGGGGATTGTGTTAGACGTAACTTGTGATGTACCACTGCCGCTTACGCTACTTACCTCATCACCCGACCCGCTGCAAGATGCCAATAATAGCGCTGTAACGGTAGCTGACAGAATAGTTTTAATTCGCGTCGATGTATGCATAATTGCAATTTAAACTTGACACAAGCCAGAGCCGGGACCAAAACCAGGATTATTGATCTGCCCTGAACCCGTTGAGACTAGCATAATTGTTTTGCCGTTATTTGCAGATACACCAGTGAGTGTGAAGCCAACTTTCTTACCTTGAACAGTTCCTGAAAAGCTAAATAGGTAGCCCCCAGCAAACCCATTTGAACTACTCATGGGGCTAATGGATAGATTGAAGTCGTTTAAGTCGACCATCCCCCCTTCATCTGCGATGAAAGGACTGTTAGCTGAGGTGAAGGTAGGATTTACAATTCGTCCAGAAAACTTTCCTGATGTGGCGCTAAGAAATGTCACTTGACCAATTACGTTGTAGGCAGTTTGAAAAACACCACTCACATTGTTTGAACTGATATTTGCAGCGACATTAAAGCCATAAGGAACAGGCAGAGTCATCAGCAAAGCACAAGAGCCACTCGTAGGTATCGCCGATGCGCTCGTTTGGGCTGTACTCTTGAAGCCGTAAATGACGCCACCGACTGCAACGAGCGTGCTAAAGAAGAGAGTTGCAACGCGTTTGTCTAAGTTGAACATGATTAAGTTTTTCATTTATATTCTTTCATTTCTACAAAAGTTAGTTACTAAGAGGGAAATTGCGGCTAGTCTCCGCCAGCGCTGACAGCAGATACAAGTGCAGAGCTATTTGAAGAAGTTTGTGATATCTGCGCTGAACTGTTTGTAGGCATTGGCAAAACTGCATTATCAATTCCACCACCACCCCCTCCACAACCAACAAGAAAAACAGTTAA
Organism: uncultured Burkholderiales bacterium; assembly: GCA_903880855.1. Lineage (GTDB taxonomy): Bacteria > Pseudomonadota > Gammaproteobacteria > Burkholderiales > Burkholderiaceae_C > Limnohabitans. Next base: position 1,832 of record CAIRQX010000115.1, read on the forward strand.
ATTAAAAAGAATAAAAAGTAATTTTTTCATACAGTTAAATCTTTTGACAAACGCCAGTCATCTTGAAGTTTTGGCCTTGAATCAAAATTGTATTTCCAGAATTTACAGGCAGCAAGTTAAATGGAAGTGATATATTTTCTGAAGCAAAATATAAGCTGTATGAGCCAGGTACAGGGCCAGCGGCCAGCTTGAAATCAATAGGACCGTATAGCTCACTTTTATAAGAAACATTAGATCGAGCAGTTGGTGAATAGTTGGCATCACCAGTTGCCTTAGTTAAATTCATCCAAATTTGTTGTGAGTCAAAATTAACAACAGCCATTGTGTCAACAGTTAAAGGGTTATTTGGACCTAAAACTGTAAATGTTTGCTGTAAATTAACGACCATTCCACATGTTCCAGAAAGACTTGTTGCTGCCTTAGTGTCAGAGACCTTCAAAACACCAAAAGCTCCGATACCAACTGTGATGGCAATTAAGCCTACTGAAGTTATTTTTTTTCCTGTAACTTCGAACATGGATATCTCCTTTACGATTTTTATTAAAATACGATATTACTTGAATTTGCAAAAATTTCAGTCTTCGTAATAGTTATCTATTAAGCACCGGATGAGCTTTAAGTAACTCATCTGCGTGTTTAGGTAGCACTAGTCAATGCGAACGTTCATAATTTGCCCGGCTAGGTAATTCCATGAGCAAAGCACTATGCATAGGTAAATGGGACTCCAACCGCCCATTTAGGGGGGGTGGGGGTACGGTGGGGTCAGGACTGGCTGAAAATTGAAGGGGGTGTACCCCACCTTTACTTTTCATCAGCGGTTATAGCTTCTTAACGACAAAAGATTGGCGTCATTTAATTTTTGCGCCTATCAGCCATTTACAAAGTTTGCCTACAGATTGCCTACAAGCCGCCTAAATAAAAACGCCCTGGAAACCAAAAAGGTCGCTAGAGCGTATAGATATTGGGGTGGCTGATGGGGCTCGAACCCACGACAACAGGAATCACAATCCTGGACTCTACCAACTGAGCTACAGCCACCGTAGGGTGGAAATTATAACCGAGACGCTTTAATTTCGACTTTGAACTTGTCTTTGAGCCAACGGTAGTAAGAAGCCTCTTCAGCCCCTGCCCACCACTGCATGTATTGCTGGCGTTCGCGCCCTTGTTGTTGTGCGTCCACCGTTTCTCGGGGCAAGATTTTTTCAACTTTCACAACTGCATAGCCACTGCCACCCAAGTCAACGCCTACCCAAGCAGGCAGTGTTTGTGTATTGGCTCGCAATGCAGCCTCAACCACCGCGTCAGAGAGTTGTTGTTTTTGTTCACGCGAAACCACAACAGATGCAGCCAACTTGGCTTTGTCTGGTGCTGCCTTCCACTGGGCCAAATTACTTTGCCCTTCTTGCTTGGCGCGCTCTAAGGCTTTTTGTGCAACCACTTGTTCGCGTACTTTGTCTTTGACATCAGCTAAGGCCAAGATACGCGCAGGCTGGTAATTGGCAATGCGCGCAGAGGCTAAGACATTAGGCGCCAATTCAATAGCTTCAGTGTTGCGTTTTTTCTCAATCGTGTCGCTAGCAAAAATAGCTGCCAACAACTTAGGGTTGTTCATGGCTGTGCCACTCGCAGAGGGAACAGGCTCTGTACCTACACCCTTGGCATGCTGAATTTCAAGCTTCAACTTATCCGCCGCGGGCTTCAAACTGTCTGACTGCTCGTAGACCAAATTAGTGAACTGGTCTGCGGCCTCCGCAAATTTACGTTGTGCCAATTGGCGTCTGGCATCTACTTCTAGGCTGGCACGCGATTCTTCAAAGGTTTTTTGCTTAGGTTGTTTGATATCTGTCACGCGAATGATGTGAAAACCGAATTCAGATTCCACTACATCGCTTACATCACCCTTCTTCAATGAAAACGCTACGTCTTCAAAAGGCTTAACCATCGCGCCACGCGCAAAGAAATCTAAATCCCCGCCTTTATTGGCTGAGCCAGTGTCTTGCGAGAATTTTTTGGCAAGCTCGGTGAATTTATCAGGGGACTGCTTCAAGGTAGTCAAAATTTCTTGCGCTTTTGCACGCGCTTTTTCACGATCAGCAGCAGGCGTCGCTTTGTCTGCATTGATCAAAATATGGCTGGCGCGACGCTCCTCTAGATTAGCCAAGCGCGCCAAGTTTTTTTCGTAAAAGGTTTTGAGTTCAGACTCTGGCACCGTGACTGTTTTTTGGATGGATGCCAAATCTAAGATAACGAAGTCGACATCTGCACGCTCGGGCGACTTAAATTTATCGCCATTGGCTTTGTAATAGTCCTCTAACTCAGCATCAGTGGGTTTGATTTGCGCGGTGAAATCAGAGGCGACAAACTTAGCCACTTGGATTTGGCGTTTTTCATAAAACGCGTTCAATGTGACGTCTGCCAAAGCAGGCGTCGCAAAACTCGTGATACCCAAGCCTGCCATTACTTGGCGGGTCGACAAATCAGAGCGCACTTGTGCTTCAAAGGACTCGGGTGTTAAGCCCTGCGTGGCGAGCAGTTGGCGATAGCGCTCTAAATCCAGCGTTCCATCTGGTCGACGCAGGCCCGCAATATTAGGGTTTTGTTGTAATTCATTAGCCAAGCGTTGGTCGCTCACGCTCAAATGCATTTTTTGCGCAGCCACTTGTAGCAAGCGCTCACGCACCAAACGATCCAGTGTGGCTTGCTTAGCAATAGAAGAATCGAACAACTTGGCATCCAAGTTTGGCATGGCAGCACGCATGCGATCGACTTGCACTTTGTGCGCGTTATCCAAATCAGGTTGCAAGATATCTGTTCCATTCACGGTCGCAACCACGGCCCCTTTTTCACGCATGCGGCTATAGCCCTCAAGCCCGAACAAAACAAAGGACGGAAAAATAAGCAAGAACAACAGAAACTGCATGATCTTGGTGTGCTTGCGAACGAAATCAAACATAGAGACTCTTTATTTGAGGTTAAAAAGAAAAAGGCGAACACAAAATGTTCGCCTTGTCTGTCGAGTGGTGGGTGCTGACGGGCTCGAACCGCCGACCTACGCCGTGTAAGGGCGCTGCTCTACCAACTGAGCTAAGCACCCGACTGGAGTGCTGATTAATTCAGCGCATCCTTTAGACCTTTACCTGGGCGGAACTTTGGCACCTTAGCTGCTTTGATTGTTATGGCTTCACCGGTGCGTGGATTGCGACCAGTGCGCTTAGCGCGCTTACCAACTGCAAACGTACCAAATCCAACCAAAGAAACGGTACCGCCCTTTTTCAAGGTGGTTTTGACGCCGCCGATAACCGCTTCTAAAGCGCGCGTAGCAGCAGCCTTAGAAATGTCAGCGTGTTTAGCAATGTGCTCGATGAGTTCAGTCTTGTTCACAGATATTCCCTCTCAATGAGATATGGTGTTAGTTAAATTTGTTGCGGTAGTTTTTTCAAAATACGCGCTTTGGAGATTGCGTTGCTATTGGCTATTAGAGCCATGCATACTGGGTGTGTCAACAAGAGAAACACCAAGCAATGCAACGGAGCGGATGCGATTCTAGACGCTTTTTGATATGAATTTACGCTTGCGGGAAGGAAAATCAAAGGGCTTGTGCAATCGCTTTCCCTAGATCCGAAGTTTTGGCATTTCCACCAATGTCAGGCGTTCTAGGTGCTTGGCTGCTCGGATCTAATACTTTTTCAATCGCTGCGAGCACTGCATCGTGCGCATTTTTGTATCCGAGGAATTCCAGCATCATGGCGCCGCACCAAATTTGACCAATCGGATTGGCCAAACCTTGACCCGCAATATCTGGCGCAGATCCGTGCACGGGCTCGAACAGGGATGGGAATTTGCCATCTGGGTTGAGGTTGGCGCTTGGCGCAATTCCAATGGTTCCCGTACATGCTGGGCCTAAATCGCTCAAGATGTCGCCAAATAAATTACTGGCAACGACCACATCGAAGAAATCAGGGCGCTGCACAAAGTGCGCTGTCAAAATGTCGATATGGAATTTGTCTTGGCGAATAGACGGATAGGCTTTGGCCATTTCTGCCACGCGCTCATCCCAATAGGGCATGGTGATGGCGATGCCATTCGACTTGGTGGCACTGGTCAAGTGCTTTTTGGGGCGGGACATGGCCAACTCAAAAGCAAATTTGAGGACACGGTCCACGCCGATGCGAGACATGACCGTCTCTTGCATCACGATTTCACGCTCAGTGCCGGGGTACATGCGGCCACCAATGCTGGAATACTCGCCTTCGGTGTTTTCGCGCACGATGTACATGTCAATTTCGCCAGGTGCGCGCGGTGTTCCGTCTTTACGGACCACTGGCGCGATGATGCCTGGCATCAAACGCGCTGGACGCAAGTTGATGTATTGGTCGAATTCGCGACGGAACAGCAACAAAGAACCCCATAAAGATATGTGGTCAGCAATTTTGTCAGGCCAACCTACCGCACCAAAGTAAATAGCATCGTGCCCACCGATTTGGTCTTTCCAATCGTCGGGCATCATTTTGCCGTGCTTCGCAAAATAGTCCCAACTAGAAAAATCAAAATGGTCAAACGCCAAGTCAATACCAAATTTACTAGCGGCCGCTTCCATCACGCGGATACCTTCGGGCATCACTTCTTTGCCAATACCATCCCCCGCAATGACTGCAATTCGTTTTTTAGACATATGGATTTCTCATGTTGTGTGCTGCGAAGCGTTTAGAAAAATTAGCCGTTAATTTTAGGCGGGCGTACGACCAAACTGACCCCTAAGGCTGTCACCAAGATACCAAGCAGGGTGACAAATGTCATCGTTTCACCAAACAGTAGCAAGGCCAGCACTGCAGTTGTCGGGGGAACCAAATACATCAGACTTGTCACAGAGGCTGCAGCACCACGTTGTATCAGTATGTAAAACAAAGAACTGCCGCCCAATGTCAGACACAAGACAGACCAGGCCATGGCATAGAGTATCTGGTGGTTCCATTGAATAGCTTCGGTCTCCATCATGGCCAAAGGCAAGGTAATAACCCAAGCGGCCATCAGTTGCACGCTGCTAGCCGTGCGCACATCACAGGGTTTGACAAACCTTTTTTGGTAGAGCGTACCCACCGTGATCGACGCTAACGCCATAAAAGCCATACCCAAACTAAAAGGTGTGACTTCAATGCCGTCTTCTAATTTATGTGAGACGACCATAGATAGCCCCACGAAACCTAGAAGCAATCCCTGCCATTGCCTGCGCGTCACATGGCCACCTTGCGACGACAACCACATGGCAGTCAGCACAGGTTGCAATCCAACGATCAAGGCGGATAGGCCAGAACCCATGCCACCTTTGACGGCAGACCATACGCCACCCAAATAGCCCGCCTGTATAAAAATACCCGTTACAGCCAAATGCAACCATTGCCGCTTGTCATTTGGCCACGGTACTTTAGCCAGATAAACCCAAGGCAGAAAACACAAGATAGAAAAAGCGAAACGCAACCAGAGAAACGCAAACGGAGGCGAATTAGGCATACCGAAACGTGCCACGATGAACCCCGTGCTCCAAATAACAACAAAGACAAACGGCATGGCACGCAGCCATGAAAGTTGGGAAGAACTCGACATTACTTCGCGTGGTCCACGATATCGGGCCACGCTTTTTGCAGGTAATAAACCATGGACCAAACTGTCAAGATACCGGCAATCCATATCAATACAAAGCCCCAAGCTGCGGTATCGATCACACCAAACAAAACCCCGTCGTAGAGAAGAAATGGTATCGCCACCATTTGCATGGTAGTTTTGAGTTTGCCCAACATGTGCACAGCCACGCTGCGGTTCGCACCAATTTGCGCCATCCACTCACGCAGTGCCGATATCGTAATTTCACGCCCAATGATGATGAGCGAGACCAATACATCCACGCGACCTAGATGCACCAATACCAACAAACTAGCGCACACCAAAAACTTATCAGCCACTGGATCTAAAAATGCGCCGAAGGCAGATGTTTGGTTCAACTTACGTGCCAAATAACCGTCTAACCAATCGGTCAGCGCAAAGACAACGAACATGACGGTGGCAAGCAGGTTACGTAATGCGTTGTCAATGGGTAAATAAAACAAGCCAGCAATCAAAGGAATGGCAGCGATGCGTGTCAGAGTTAAAAGCGTTGGTATGGTCCACATAAGGGCTTATTCGTAAATGATTTGTGCCTGCCCCTGGTGGGCCTGCGCCATCCAACTCGCCAATGCGGCGTCAGTAGGGAAAAATTTAGCGTTATCTCCGAGTTCAATTTCGGCATTGGCACCTTCGCGCAATACCTGCAAGCGAACACCCAAGCCACGCACCAAGTTACCTTGCTCTGAGGCCTCTATGCGGGCCGGATGCTCACGCACAATGCGCGCAACATCAGGGACAGTGCCATTGACTGCCACGCGCAAATATTTACCAAAGCGGCAACGCGCTTGGTTCAAGTCCCATGCTTGGTTGATGGATAAGCGCAGGCCTCCGGAGAAGCGATCAGGCTGCACTTTACCCATCACAACGACCAATTCGTCGTCACGCAAAATATTGCGATAGGTATTCATCGTCGCTTCGTCTGCAGTGGCTTCAATCATTCCAGATTTATCGTCTAACTTAAAAATCGCCAATCTACCGCGTTGTCCATTGATGACGCGCATATCGCTCACGATACCGGTGAGCAACTGGGCATCGCGTGAATCCATCAGATCGTCGATACGGGTTTTGACAAAGCTTCGCACTTCACGGTCGACTTCGTCAAACAAATGGCCTGATAAATAAAAACCTAAAGCTTTTTTTTCCTGGGTCAACCGTTCTTTGACACCCCAAGGCATTACGCTCACCAACTCGGGTTCTTGTTGGCTAGAGCCGTGGGAGTCATCTCCCATATCAAACAAGCCACCTTGGTTGGCATTGGCTTCACTGGCAGCCGCAAAGTCAAACGCGCGGTCAACGCTAGCCAACAAAGAAGCGCGGTTCAAATCAAGACAATCAAATGCACCTGCTTTGATCAAAGCTTCTAAAGTGCGTTTATTCAATCGCGAGCGATCGACACGGCGCGCAAAGTCATACAAACTGGTGAATGCACCACCACTCTCGCGTGCAGCAACGATGGCTTCGATCGCTTGCTCACCAGAGCCTTTGATAGCACCCAAACCATAGCGAATGGTTTTGTCAGAAATCGGCTCAAACCGATGGGTGCCGCGGTTGATATTGGGCGCTTCAAAGGTCAAGCCCATCTTGAGCGCGTCTTCGTACAAGACCTTGAGCTTGTCGGTGTCGTCCATCTCCACCGTCATGTTGGCGCAGAAGAATTCAGCGGTGTAGTGCACCTTCACCCAAGCGGTGTGATAGGCCAACAATGAGTAAGCAGCCGCATGCGATTTGTTAAAACCATAGCCCGCAAAGCGCTCCATCAAGTCAAAAATTTCGTCGGCTTTATGCGCAGGGATGTTGTTACCCGCAGCACCTTTGCGGAAAATTTCACGGTGCTCAGCCATTTCTTCGGCCTTCTTTTTACCCATGGCACGGCGTAACAAGTCTGCGCCACCGAGTGAATACCCGCCCAAAATCTGAGCTGTTTGCATCACCTGTTCTTGGTAGACCATGATGCCGTAGGTCTCAGACAACATACCTTCGACCAAAGGATGCGGATACTCGACTTTTTCACGGCCATGTTTACGCGCAACGAAACTTGGAATCAAATCCATCGGCCCTGGTCGGTACAAGGCATTCAAGGCAATCAAGTCTTCAAGGCGAGTCGGACGTGCATCACGCAACATGCCTTGCATGCCACGGCTCTCGAACTGAAAGACCGCTTCCGTTTTGCCATCTTGGAATAAACGGTAGGTGGCTACATCGTCCAAGGGAATATTTTCAAACGCAAAACTTTCTTGGCCTTGGTGGCGCGTCTGTATGAATTGCCGCGCAATTTCTAAAATCGTGAGGGTTGCTAGACCTAAGAAGTCGAACTTCACCAAACCTGCTGCCTCGACATCGTCTTTGTCAAATTGGCTGACAGCAGATTCGCTTCCGGGTTGCTGGTAAAGAGGACAAAAGTCTGTGAGCTTGCCAGGCGCAATCAACACCCCACCCGCATGCATGCCTACATTGCGCGTCATACCTTCTAACTTTTGCGCCAAAGCTAGTAATGTTTTGACTTCGTCTTCTTTTTCTAAACGCTCAGCCAAGATAGGCTCTGCTTTAATCGCCCCTTCAATCGTGATGTGCTGTCCGGGTTTGTTGGGAATGAGTTTGCTAATGCCGTCGCAAAAGGTGTAACTCATATCCAACGCGCGCCCCACATCGCGAATCGCAGCGCGCGCCGCCATAGTGCCAAACGTCACGATTTGACTCACGGCATTGCGGCCGTATTTGTCTTTAACATAATCAATCACGCGGTCGCGGTTGGTTTGGCAAAAGTCAATATCAAAGTCAGGCATCGACACCCGCTCAGGATTTAAAAAGCGCTCAAACAGCAAGTTGTATTGCAAGGGGTCTAGGTCGGTGATCTTCAATGAATACGCGACCAATGAACCCGCACCAGAGCCACGACCTGGCCCCACAGGGCAGCCATTGTTTTTAGCCCAGTTGATGAAGTCCCCCACGATCAAGAAGTAACCGGGGAAACCCATCTTCAAAATCGTGTTGATTTCGAACTCCAAGCGTTCTTCGTAGCGCGAACGCTCCAACTCACGTTTTGCCACATCTGGATAGAGATGCGCCAAGCGCTCTTTCAAACCTTCGTGCGAAGAAAAACGAAAATACTCATCAATCGCCATGCCGTTCGGCGTAGGGTAATCAGGTAACTGCGGTTTACCCAACACCAAAGACACATTGCAACGCTTAGCAATTTCTAGCGTGTTGGCAACAGCAGAAGGAATATCCGCAAACAACTCGAGCATCTGCGCGCTTGATTTGAAATATTGCTCACGTGTGAATTTACGAATACGCCGTTGGTTACCCAATATCTCGCCTTCAGAAATACACACGCGTGCTTCATGCGCTTCGTAATCGTCTGGTTTCGTGAACTGCACAGGGTGCGTGGCCACCACCGGTAAATTCAAGTGCGATGCCA
>CAIRQX010000116.1 GCA_903880855.1 uncultured Burkholderiales bacterium
GAGCGTTTGGGCTTGGGCATTCATCATCTCTACAAAATGCTCAACCGTGCCACCAACGCCTTCTGCCAAAACAATGGTTGCATCATTGCCCGACTGAACAATCATGCCCTTGATCAAGTCGAGCACTGGCACTTGCATCTTGGGATCGATAAACATGCGCGAGCCTTGCATCTTCCATGCACGCTCACTCACAGGCAGAGCTTGCTCCAGCGTGATTTTTTTGGCCTTGAGGGCTTGAAACACCAAATAGGCAGACATCAGCTTGGTCAATGACGCAGGCTCAACCGGTTGATCCGCATTCGATTGCGCCAGCACCTGTTGCGCGGTGACATCTACCAGTAAATAAGCATGTGCCGCAATCTCTGGGGCTTGTGGGGCCAGAGAGATTGCTTGAACTTGGGCTTGGGCCTGGGCTTTCGGTTGTGCTTGTGCTTGATCAAGAACACACACCGACAACAAGACACACAGTCCGCATAGGGCAATCCAAGAACTCAATTTAGTGGGCATAACTATCTTTTTAAACAATAGCTCGAAACAGAGTTTGAGCGCAAAAATCATTCGAGCACCAACCTCTTGGCACGTCAAGGCGAGCGCTTTGTGCATGCTGCGAACGACATAAAGCGCGCAGCGCGGAGTCGCAGCATGCAAAAAGTGATCGCCTTGACGCGAGAGGTATCCAAACGAGCAAACATGAAAAGCCTAAGCCATCAAATGCCGAACAACCAAGCTTTTCAAAAGTGGCAATTGTCCATGAAAGAAATGCCCTCCACCAGGCACAACCATGACAGGCAAACTTTGTGGGCGCGCCCAATCCATCACGGAGGCCAGCGACACCGTATCGTCTTGCTCGCCATGCACAACCAAAGTTTTGTCATGCAGTGACTCAGGCACATCGGCGACCGCCAAGCGCTCAGTAGCAGTGCCTACGAAAATAATTTTGTCGACTGCTCGCCGCTCCCAGAGAGATTGAATGGCATGGCTTGCAACAAAAGAACCAAAAGAAAACCCTGCAATCACCAAAGCACCCGTGGGCGCTGCCTGCTCAACAACCGACAGAAAGTCTCTGGCCTCAGCAGCGCCAGCATCATGAACACCCTCAGATGCGCCAACCCCACGGAAATTAAAACGCGCCACCGTCCAACCGCACTGCACGAATGCACGCGCCAGCGTTTGCACAACTTTGTTGTCCATCGTTCCACCAAAAAGTGGATGCGGATGCGCCACCACCGCAACACCACGTGCGGCGCCTTCGGGTTGGTCTAAAAGCCCTTCAATGGCTCCGGCTTCGCCTTGCCAGGTGATGCGCTGGGTTTGTGAGTTCATCGGCCGACATCGGGGCTCAGGCGCAAGCGCTCAACCACTTGGCCGTTTTTCAGATGGCTGTTGACGATGTCGTCGATATCGGCATGGTCGACAAAGGTGTACCAAACGCCTTCTGGATACACCACGGCTACAGGGCCGCCAGCGCAACGGTCTAAACAACCCGCTTTGTTCACCCGCACGCCACCCGCGCCAGTAAGCCCCGCGGCCTTGACTTGCGCCTTGCAATGCGCAAATGCCTCTTGCGCGCCTTGGTCAGCGCAGCACGATTCGCCCGAATCGCGTTGGTTAAGGCAGAAAAAAATATGGTGTTTGTAATAAGGGTCTTGTGTCATGCGGCCATTCTAAATTTCATGGGATTCGTCATAGTTTGTGCGTGTCAAACGCGCGATGGCGTAGAACATCACGGTGTAAGGCCACAGCCATCCGAGCCACTGCACCAAGCCATTAAAACGGATGAATCGACCCTGCTCCCAAGTCTGCAAGGTTTGGGCGAAGTAAGCGCTCTCTGGCGACTGGTTCAGCACACTTTGTTGTACCAACAACGCGAACAACAAAAACACCCAGCAGGTGCGGGAAGAAAGCATCACGAAAAATAGGCTCAACACGCATCCACACACCAAGCCCAACACCACGGGAACGCCCAACCAACTCCATGCATGGCTGGGGCCATAACTCAAGGCCGCAGATAAAGCGCTTACAACCAAACCAAAAGCCAGCACCACTAACAAATAGAAAAGTCGCTGGCCAAATTGGCGAATCACGCCAAAGCCAAGCAGGCACGGGATCAAAAAGCCAAGGGCTACGCATAGCAACTCGGCGCCTGGCAACAAAGGCTCAAGCTCGAATGACCGCATGGGTGTCCAATGCTCAAAGGCGGTTCCATCCAAGGCATAGGTCAAAGCGTCTTCCACGCGCTCCCATACTTGACCCACGCCCAAAGGTACTGCTACAGGAAACAAAAGCGCCAGCGGCCAGACCGCCATCAACACCAACGCAAAATGCGCATCCCGCACAAACCAACGTTTGCGAAACTGGCTCCATCGGTCAAGCAAGCCCATGTGCCCCATACCGCTTGAGAGGCACGCGCCAAGCCACGCGCCCGCCGCATTGAGTAAAAAATCTACCAAGGAAGGCACTCGGGAGGGCAAGTAGCTTTGAATGCCTTCCATCAGTAATGAGACGGCGGCGGCGGCACAAGTACTCAAAACGATGGCGCTGCGCCCCCACCCCATGCGCATCGCGCTCAAACCCCATAAAAAACCAAGCGGGGCATAACCTAAAACATTGGCAGTCACATCAAAGCCGGTCCAGTATTTAGGCCAGGGGGCGCTTAAAAATTCCCAAGTAAAAATACCTTGGTCGCGCCATTGGTCAAACGGGTATAGGCTGGCATATACGATCAACGCCAGATAGACATGCGACATCGGCCAAGCAGAGGTTTGTCGCATAGGGCGCTAAGCTTAAAAAGGCTTGACCACCACCAAAATCACGGTGAGGGTTAACAGCACCACAGGCACTTCGTTGAACCAACGAAACCACAAATGGCTACGCTGGTTAGCGTGCGCTTCAAACTTGCGCAGCATCGCGCCACACATATGGTGGTAGCCGATCGCCAACACCACCAAGGCGAGTTTGGCGTGCATCCAGCCGTTGCCCTCGCCTTGGCCAATGCCATAGACCAGCCACAACACCACGCCCAACACCAAAGCGGGAATCATCAAAAGGGTGGTGAAACGCATCAATTTGCGCGCCATCAACAGCAAACGCTGCTCCTCAGACACAGACTCCGGCGGCACCATGGCCAGATTGACAAAAATGCGCGGCAAATAAAACAAACCGGCGAACCAGCTGGCTACAAAAATAATATGAAACGATTTAATCCAGAGCATTTTGAGAGTTTAGCGGTTGCACTATCAAAGAAAACAGACGTGCACATGGCGCTTAGGCCAAGTGCTCCTCGAAAAACGCCAAGGTGCGTTCACGCGCCAAGTCAGCCGAAACTTTTTGGTATGACCCACGGTGGTCGCAATTAAAGCCGTGGTCCGCTTCGTACAAATGCACCGCCACCTCAGGGTGGGCTTTAGAAAAGGCCTCCACAGTGTCCAAGCCTATCCAGTGGTCTTGTTTGGCATAGTGCGCCATCACAGGGCAATTTGGGTGACGGGCAATCTCTTCCGAGGTGGTGGAACCACCGCCGTAATAAGGCACTGCAGCGCTCAACCCTTGAACCAAAGCTGCAGCGCGCCAAGTCAATAAACCGCCCCAACAATAGCCAACTATTCCCACTTTGGCGCCAGAAGTTTGCTGCGCGTATTTCACCGCCGCTTGCACATCGGCCATGAATGCCATGTCAGGCAATGCTTCAATCGCGGCCTTCAATGCCATGCCAGCTTGCATATCGTCTGGCGTGTAGCCCAACTCTACGCCGTGCTTGGCGCGATGGAACATAGCAGGCGCGATCGCGAAATAACCGGCGGCGGCATAGCCATCAGCCACTTCACGAATGTGGGGGTTGACGCCAAAAATCTCTTGAATCACCACTACGGCGCCTTTGGGCTTGCCCTTGGGTTGCGCCACGTAGGCAGGGCATTCAAATCCATCTGAGGCTTTAAGTCTAACGGTGGTCATGGAAACTCCAGAAAACTTACAAAAAATTGGTGCGGCAAGGATAACCCCTCGTGTCTAAGACGTTACTCAGGGCAGGCCGCGCCCATGCTATCGTGCGCGCTCCATTCAAAAAAGCCTTAGGCACCCAGGAGACAACCCCATGAAGCCCGTTTTACTAGTCACAGGCGCAAGTCGCGGTATTGGTGCCGCTACGGCCTTGCTGGCCGCCCGTCAAGGTTGGGCCGTCGCGGTCAATTACACCCAAAACGCAGCCGCCGCAGAGGCCATCGTCAAACAAATTAAAGCCGAAGGCGGTCAAGCCGTCAGCATCCAAGCCGACGTCGGCGATGAGGCGCAAATCAAACATCTGTTTGCGCAAGTGGATGCGCAACTGGGTCGCCTTACGGGTTTTGTGAATAACGCAGGCGTGCTCGACGTAGCTGTGCGGGTCGATGAATTGAGTTGGGCACGTCTTGAGCGCATGATGCGCATCAACGTGATCGGCGCCATGTTTTGCGCGCGCGAAGCCATTTTGCGCATGAGCACCAAGCATGGCGGAAAAGGTGGCTCTATCGTCAATCTCAGCAGCGTGGCCGCTCGCGTGGGAGCGCCTGGCCAGTATGTCGACTATGCGGCCAGCAAGGGGGCGATCGATACCTTTAACCTCGGGTTAGCTAAAGAAGTGGCGGCTGAGGGCATTCGCGTTAATGCTGTACGGCCCGGCATCATTGACACCGACATCCACGCCAGCGGTGGCATTCCCGATCGGGCTAAAACCATGGCACCCATGATCCCCATGTTGCGTCCTGGCTCCGCTGATGAAGTCGCGCAAACCATCGTTTGGTTGCTGAGCGACTCCGCCAGTTATGTCACAGGCGCCAACTTAGATGTAACAGGCGGTCGTTAGTCGCGTGCCTTTTCTGCATCCGGCGAAAATTAGCGTTAGTCCGTTACCCTTAAAGGGCGCTTTGCGCTCTTGTTAGAAATTTTTTTGAAAGACTGCTTATGAGCACAACCACCATTGCCCACTTTGTCGCAGGCCAATCGAGCCCGGGCAAAAGCACGCGTACGCAAGATGTTTTCAACCCTGCAACGGGCGCCGTCACTGCGCAAGTGCATTTGGCCAGCACAGCCGATGTCAACGTCGCCGTTGCGGCCGCCCAAAAGGCATTTCCCGCTTGGGCAGACACATCCCCTTTGCGCCGCGCGCGGGTCATGTTCAAGTTTTTGGAGTTGCTCAACATCCACAAAGACGAGCTCGCACGCATGATCACCGCCGAGCACGGCAAGGTGTTTACCGATGCGCAAGGCGAAGTCACACGCGGCATTGAGATAGTTGAATTCGCCACGGGCATTCCGCAATTGCTCAAAGGCGACTACACCGAACAAGTCTCCACCGGCATTGACAACTGGACCATGCGCCAGCCCTTAGGTGTGGTGGCAGGCATCACGCCTTTCAACTTCCCCGTAATGGTGCCCATGTGGATGTTCCCCGTCGCCATTGCCTGCGGAAACACTTTTGTGTTGAAGCCCAGCCCGATTGACCCATCACCCGCACTCTTCATGGCTGACTTGCTGAAAAAAGCAGGACTGCCCGACGGCGTTTTCAATGTGGTTCAAGGAGACAAAGAGGCGGTCGACGCATTGCTGGTGCATCCCGATGTCAAAGCAGTGAGCTTTGTTGGCTCCACACCGATTGCTAACTACATCTATGAAACCGGCGCGCACCAAGGCAAACGCGTGCAAGCTTTGGGTGGGGCTAAAAACCATATGGTCGTGATGCCCGACGCTGACATCGACCAGTCGGTCGATGCTTTGATCGGCGCCGCTTACGGTTCAGCCGGCGAGCGTTGTATGGCGATCAGCGTGGCGGTGTTGGTGGGCGATGTTGCGGAACGCATCATGCCCAAATTGATCGAGCGCACCAAGGCTTTGAAAGTGCTCAACGGCACTAACCTCGCGGCAGAGATGGGCCCCATCGTCACCTCTATCGCGCACCAACGCATCACCGGTTATATCGAGCAAGGCGCTAAAGAAGGTGCCAAGCTTTTGGTCGACGGCCGCACGTTTGACGCCAAAAATACGGGTCCTGGATGCGAAAAAGGGTTTTGGATGGGTGGCACTTTGTTTGACCATGTCACACCTGAGATGCGCATCTATAAAGAAGAAATTTTTGGACCCGTGCTGAGCTGTGTGCGTGTCAAAGATTTCGCGCAAGCGGTAGATTTGATCAACGCCCACGAGTTTGGCAATGGCGTGAGTTGCTTCACCCGTGATGGCAATGTAGCGCGTGAATTTGCGCGGCGAATTCAAGTGGGCATGGTCGGTATCAATGTGCCGATTCCTGTGCCTATGGCTTGGCACGGGTTTGGCGGTTGGAAGAAGAGTTTGTTTGGCGATATGCACGCGTATGGTGAAGAGGGTGTGCGTTTTTATACCAAGCAAAAGTCTGTGATGCAGCGTTGGCCCGAGAGTATTGGCAAGGGTGCTGAGTTTGCTATGCCTACTTCTAAGTAATGAGCGAAGTATCTTTTGACTACATCATTGTTGGCGCAGGCACTGCAGGTTGCTTGTTGGCCAATCGTTTGAGTGCGGATGCGCGCAAACGTGTGTTGTTGATTGAAGCGGGACGCAAAGACGATTACCACTGGATCCACATTCCAGTTGGCTACTTGTATTGCATTGGCAATCCGCGAACGGACTGGCTCTACAACACGGCGCCTGATGCGGGGTTGAACGGGCGTAGTTTGAAATATCCGCGGGGTAAGGTGCTGGGGGGATGTTCGAGTATCAACGGCATGATTTACATGCGCGGGCAAGCACGCGATTACAACCAGTGGGCTGATATCACGGGCGACAGCCGTTGGCGCTGGGACCAATGTCTGCCGTATTTCAAATTACACGAAGACCATTTTGGTGGTGCCAATGCCATGCATGGTGCCAAGGGCGCCAAAAGCGAGGTGTTGTTGGCGGATAAAACGGTTTATGGCGAAACACTGCGTCACCACAACGCTGGTGGCGAATGGCGGATTGAAAAGCAACGACTGCGCTGGGATGTGCTCGACGCATTTGCTGAAGCAGCGGTGCAAGCAGGTGTTCCTGCTACTAACGATTTCAACCAAGGTGATAACGAGGGTGTGGGCTATTTTGAAGTGAACCAAAAAAGTGGCTGGCGCTGGAATACGCCCAAGGCTTTTTTGCGGCCAACTTGTTATGCACGGCCTAATTTTGAGTTGTGGTCTAGCGCACAAGTCTCCAAGCTATTGATGACAAACGACACTGACGGACTGTCGCGTTGCACTGGAGTCGAGGTATGTACAGGCGCGGGCGGATATGTGCGCGCCACGGCCAAACATGCAGTTGTCTTGTGCGCAGGCAGTATTGGTACGCCACAAATTTTGCAACTCTCGGGTTTGGGTCCTGCCTCTTTGCTAAAGGAACATGGCATTGATCCTGTGATCGATTTGCCTGGCGTGGGCGCTAATTTGCAAGACCATTTGCAAATCAGATCGGTCTTTAAAGTGCAAGGTGTGCAAACGCTCAACACGCTGGCCAATAGTTGGTGGGGTAAGGCCAAGATTGGTATGGAGTATGTGTTCAAGCGCAGTGGGCCGATGAGCATGGCGCCTTCGCAATTGGGTGCGTTCACCCGCAGCAGTCCTGAGCAACCTTTCACCAATATCGAATACCACGTGCAACCTTTAAGCTTGGATGCTTTTGGTGAGCCGCTGCATAGCTTTCCTGCATTTACTGCGAGTGTGTGCAACCTCAACCCCACAAGCCGTGGCACGGTGAATATTGTTAGCCCCAAGTTTTCCGATGCGCCAAAGATTGCGCCTAATTACTTGAGCACAGACGCAGACCGCAAAGTTGCGGCAGATTCTTTGCGCGTGACACGCCGCATCGCCGTCCAACCTGCTTTGGCGAAATTCAAGCCCGTGGAGTGGAAGCCTGGCGTGCAATACCAAAGCGACGACGACCTTGCGCGTTTAGCAGGTGACATTGCCACCACCATCTTCCATCCTGTGGGCACTGCACGCATGGGGCGCATCGATGATACGCAAGCGGTTGTCGACCCAGAACTGCGCGTGCGCGACGGACGTGGCGGCGTAGTGCGGGGACTCAGGGTGGTCGATGCCAGCGTAATGCCCACGATTACTAGCGGCAATACCAACAGCCCCACACTGATGTTGGCTGAAAAAGCCGCGCAGTGGCTGGCGCACGAGGCGCTAGCGACTTCTTAATCTGCTTTTGCACGGGTTAGCCCGCAAGGGAAACTCCTAAGCCCTATTCAGGTGCACCCCGTTTAAAGTTCGTCAACTCGCAACCACGGTACGCTGCAGTTGCAGAGGGTCCGAGGAGACATATAACAAGCACTGCTCAAGCAGGGGCATTTTGAAAAAGGCACTGGGTAACTCCGGTGCCTTTTGCTTTTCAGAACACAATCAGACGATGGAACTTGTCATAGCCACCTTCGCTTCGGCTTTAGCGGGATTTATAGATTCAATTGTGGGCGGCGGCGGATTGGTTTTATTACCAGCACTTTTTGCTCTCTACCCAACCGCCACACCCGCCACCTTGCTAGGGACTAATAAAAGCGCGTCAGTTTGGGGCACCGCTTTTGCCACTTGGCAATACAGCCGACGCGTCAACATCAATTGGTCGGTCATGTTGCCCGCTGCTTGCCTTGCTATGGCGGGTTCATTTGCAGGCGCATGGTGGGTAACACTGATATCTGCATATTTTTTACGCCAATTACTACCCTTTGTGTTGGGTGCTGTCTTGATCTACACCTTGTGGCGCAAAGATATGGGCCGCGACCATACGCCTCGGTTTAGCGGACGCGCCGAATTGCTGGCCGCTTGCTCGGTTGGTTTAGTCATCGGGTTTTACGACGGATTTTTTGGCCCCGGTACGGGTAGCTTTTTTGTCTTCTTGCTGGTGCGTTGGTTGGGCTACGACTTTTTAAATGCATCGGTGGCAGCTAAGTTACTCAATTTGTCGAGTAACGCCGCCGCCCTGGTTTTGTTTACGCTCAAAGGTCATGTTTGGTGGCACTTGGCGTTGCCACTGGCCATGGCCAATGTCGCGGGAAGCTTGCTAGGCACGCGCATGGCGTTAAAGCATGGCGCTGGTTTCGTGCGTGTGATGTTCTTGTTGGTAGTCAGCGCTTTGATTTGTAAAACCAGTTTTGACGCATACATGCGTTAAGAGTAACGGAATCATTACTCAAGGCTTTTCTGGTTTTGCCGCTGCTGTGATGGTTTTTGGTGGCCAAGGTACGTTGGCCACATCACGCGGCTTGCCGATTGGGCGAGTCGCTTGGCCTTTCTGCACGGCGGCGATGTCTTCTTCTGAGGGGTATTGGCCCATGATGACAAAGTCAAACACGCGACGCGCAATCGGTGCTGCGTTTTGTGCGCCAAAACCGGAGTTTTCAACCACCATCGCTAGCGCAACCTTAGGATCATCGGCAGGTGCGAAAGCAATAAATAAGGCATGGTCGCGCATACGTTCGTCTACCGTAGCGGCGTTGTATTTTTCGTTTTGCTTAACGGTATAGACCTGCGCAGTCCCCGTTTTCCCTGCACTGACATATTGCGCACCCGCAAAACTAGTAGCCGATGTGCCTTCGATGTTCACACCAATCATGGCGCGTTTGATGATGTCTAAATTTTCTGGCGAAAGTGGTAATTGCCCGATAGGTTCTTTGGCAACAGGCGTTGGCGCTTTGGTTTCGACGTCTAGCACCTCACGCACAATGTGTGGACGCATCTTCAAACCATTATTGGCAATCGTGGCCGTGGCGTGTGCGACTTGCAACATGGTGAAGCTGTTGTAGCCTTGACCAATGCCCAGAGAAATAGTTTCGCCCGAATACCAGCGCTGTTGCTCAGCTTTTTTATAGGTCGTGCGCTTCCAATCGGTCGAAGGCAGCACGCCGCGCGACTCGCCTAAGATGTCGATACCGGTGATTTGTCCAAATCCTAGGGGCTTCATTTGCTCGTAGATCAAGTCCACGCCCATATCGCGCGCTAGCGTGTAGTAATAGGTATCGCACGACTCCACAATCGATTTATACATGTCCACCACGCCATGGCCGCCTTCTTTGTCATCGCGAAAACGGTGGTTACCAAACATGAAAAAGCCAGGGTCAGAAATCGATACTTTCTCTGAGCGCTTACCCGACTGCAATGCCGCTAAAGCCATAAACGGCTTGTAAGTTGAACCAGGAGGGTATGTTCCACGTAACGCCCGGTTAAGCAAAGGTTTGTCAGGAGACTCGTTCAAAGCTTGCCAGTTATCTACATCGATGCCATCAACAAACAAATTGGGATCAAACGTGGGTTTGCTGACAAACGCTAAGACCTCTCCCGTTTTAGGGTCGAGCGCCACCAACGCGCCTCGGCGTGTTCCGTACAAATCTTCAATCAGTTTTTGCAACTTGATGTCGATAGACAGCACCACACTATTGCCAGGTACTGATTGGCTGCTATTGAGTCGACGTACAGCGCGTCCACCAGCAGATGTCTCC
>CAIRQX010000117.1 GCA_903880855.1 uncultured Burkholderiales bacterium
AGTCGCGTGCAGACATTACGGTACAAACTTCACTCTTAGAAGCAAGGCGTATTGTTGGTAACGCCCAATTATTTAAAGAATTCAAAAAACAATACGACGAGGCGATGGATCCCAAAGCATTCTTTGTTTCCAAAACATTGGAATTAAGACTGCGCCATACTAAATTCGAAAACACTCCCTACTCCCTAGAACCTAATGCTAAGGAATCGCCTGGGGGTTTGCGCGACTTGCAGATCATTTTGTGGACAGCGCGCGCCGCAAAGTTTGGCGATACATGGGAGGCACTAGCCCAAAACGGATTGGCCACTGCCTTGGAAGCACGCCAACTCAAGCGCAACGAAAATACGCTAGCCCTCATTCGTAATCGCCTGCATCTCATTGCTAAGCGCAGAGAAGACCGCTTGGTGTTTGATATGCAGCACAGTGTGGCTCAAAATATGGGGCTAGGATTCCAAGCGGATGGGCAATTCAATGCCCGCTTGGCCAGTGAAGCTCTGATGAAGCGGTACTACTGGGCCGCCAAAGCCGTCACACAACTGAGCCAAATTTTGCTTCTTAATATTGAAGAACGACTCAACAAGATATCTTACGAATTACGGCCCATCAATGACAGGTTCGCTGAAAAATCTGGCATGTTAGAGGTATTGCATGACGATTTGTACACCAAGCAACCCCATGCCATTTTAGAAACTTTCACCTTGTTTCAATCCACGGTAGGCATCAAAGGCTTATCCGCCAAAACGCTCCGAGCACTTTACAACGCGCGTTCTGTGATGGATGCAAAATTCAGATCAGACCCTGTGAACCGCCAACAATTTATTGCGATATTGCAGTCTCCCAACGGCATGACACATGCCATGCGGTTGATGAACCAGACTTCCGTACTAGGTCGGTATTTGTGGGTATTTCGTCGTATCGTGGGGCAGATGCAACATGACTTATTTCATGTCTACACGGTGGACCAACATATATTGATGGTGTTGCGTAATGCGCGCCGTTTCTTTATGGCGGAGCATGCGCATGAGTTTCCTTTTTGCTCGCAACTTGCAGCTGGCTGGGACAAGCCTTGGATTTTGTTCGCTGCAGCACTTTTTCACGACATAGCCAAAGGTCGTGGTGGCGACCACTCGCAGCTTGGACGTGCCGAAGTACGTAAATTTTGCAAAGACCACGCCGTTGCTAAAGAAGACGCAAAGCTCATCGAATTTTTAGTAGCCGAGCATTTGACGATGAGCCATATTGCGCAAAAGCAAGATTTAAGTGATGGACAAGTCATCTTAGATTTCGCTAAACGCGTTGGCAATGAGCGCAATCTCACAGCCCTTTATTTGTTGACCGTAGCGGATATTCGTGGAACCAGCCCCAAGGTTTGGAATGCTTGGAAAGGCAAACTCTTAGAAGATTTGTTCCGTTACACCATGCGCACCCTAGGCGGGCGCGCACCAGATGCCGGTTCAGAAGTTGAATCTCGTAAGCGAGAAGCATTGACTATGTTGGCACTTTACACTCTTCCATTTGAAGCGCATAAAGATTTATGGGACACCCTCGATGTGGGTTATTTCATGCGCCACGATGCCACCGATATTGCTTGGCATACACGCCAACTTTCGCGCCAATTGATGCTCTCTAAAAACAAAGGGGAATCTATGGAGGTGACAGTCCGAGCCAGGCTATCGCCCGTGGGAGAAGGCCTGCAAGTGATGGTGTACTCCCCAGACCAAGCTGATTTATTTGCCCGTATTTGTGGCTACTTTGACCAGACGGGCTTCAATATTTTGGATGCCAAAGTTCACACAGCATCAAACGGCTATGCCTTAGACACATTTCAGATAGTGACGCAGTTCACCAAAGAACACTACCGAGACTTGATTAACCTGGTTGAAACGGGATTGACCCAAACCATCACCCTATCTAAGCCCCTTCCAATTCCGAGCAAGGGTCGGATGTCGCGCCGTGTGAAAAGCTTTCCCATTACACCGCGTGTCTCCTTGCAACCAGATGAGCGTGGACAGAAATGGTTACTCAGTATTTCGGCAAGTGACCGCGTTGGTTTGCTCTACAACGTTGCCAGTGTTTTAGCCCACCACAAAGTGAATTTGTTTTTAGCAAAAATTAGTACCTTGGGTGAGCGCGTAGAAGACACTTTTTTAGTCGACGGCGCAGCATTGCAGCAAAACAAGAAGCAACTTGAAATTGAAACCGAGTTGCTAGAGGTGCTTCAGTCTTAATTCAAATAGCTTGCGTGCGAAGCAAGTAATTCCTGAAATGATGATTCATCCATCACAGTAACACTGAGCGACTGCGCTTTTTCTAATTTACTGCCCGCCTCTGCTCCAGCAACAACCGCGTGGGTTTTTTTACTCACACTGCCAGAGACCTTGGCGCCCAGCATCTCTAACTTGGCTTGCGCTTCATCACGCCCCATGGTTTGTAATGTTCCTGTGAGTACAAATGTCCGTCCTGTCAGCGGCAAACTTGCGCCAGCAGTTGCAGTTTCCTCTTTCCAGTTCACGCCACAGGCTTTGAGTTGCTCAACCACTTCTCGGTTGTGTGCTTGGTCAAAAAAGGTTTGGATACTTTGCGCAACTGTCGGCCCCACGTCACTGACTTGTAAGAGTTGGTCTATGGTGGCATCCATGATGGCATCTAAGGTTCCGAAGTGGCGCGACAACTCTTTTGCGGTGGCTTCACCCACATGGCGAATACCTAGTCCGAATAAGAACTTGGGCAAGGTAGTGCTTTTAGATTTTTCAATACCAGCCAATACATTGGCCGCAGATTTTTCAGCCATCCGGTCCAATTGGCTTAATGCGGATAGCCCAAGTTTGTATAAATCGGGCAAGGTATTGACGATACCTGCATCTACCAATTGTTCGACGAGTTTGTCGCCCAGATCTTCAATTTCAACTGCGCGCCTGTGGGCGAAATGCAAAATTGCCTGTTTGCGTTGTGCTCTGCAAAACAGGCCACCAGTGCATCGGCAATCTGCTTCGCCGTCATCGCGAATCGCAAGGCTGTTGCAGACAGGGCAATGGCTTGGCATTGTGAATAGTTGTGCATCTTGCAATCGTTTTGCTAAAACTACAGACACCACTTCAGGAATAACGTCACCTGCTCTTCGCACGATGACGGTGTCACCTACACGTACGTCTTTTCGACGGGCTTCATCTTCATTGTGAAGGGTCGCATTCGTCACAGTTACACCGCCGACAAAGACAGGGGCTAATTTAGCAACTGGTGTGAGCTTTCCAGTGCGCCCTACTTGCACTTCAATGGCTTGGACGGTGGTGAGTTCTTCTTGTGCTGGGTATTTATGCGCTACAGCCCAACGGGGTTCGCGGGTGACAAAGCCAAGGCGTTGTTGCGTATCTAGGCTATTAACTTTGTAGACCACGCCATCAATATCAAAAGGCAAACTATCTCGCTCATGCGCAATTTTTTTGTGGAATTGCACCAAGCCTGCTGCACCCCTTACACATTGTGTTTGATTGGCGACTGGAAAGCCCCATTTTTTAAGTTGAAGTAGAAAATCAAAGTGGTTTGAAAAAACTCTAACCCCATCGTTTTGTGGCGTGATATCGCCCAATCCATAGGCAAAAAAACTCAAAGGCCTTTGCGCTGCAATCGTTGAGTCGAGTTGACGCACAGCACCTGCTGCAGCATTGCGAGGATTCACAAAGGTTTTTTCATTCCTTTCACCAGACGCGATACGCGTGCGTTGGCGCTCATTCAGCGCTTCAAAATCAGCGCGCGCCATGTAAACCTCTCCACGTACCTCTAGAAGTTTTGGAGCGTCAGAGGGCAGGCGTAAAGGAATTTGACCAACGGTGCGGATATTGAGGGTCACGTCTTCGCCCCATTCACCATCACCCCGCGTAGCAGCTTGCACCAAAAGATGGTTTTCATAACGCAAGCTCATGGCCAAACCGTCAAATTTCAACTCAGCCACATACTCGACCAAATCATCTGATACATCGAGACCGAGTTCTTTTCGAATACGCTCGTCAAAATGCTCTGCACCACTGGCCGTTGTATCCGTTTCTGTACGAATGCTAAGCATAGGTATGGCATGTCGCACAGAACTAAAAGCATCTAGCGGTTTGCCACCGACGCGTTGTGTCGGAGAGTCTGGCGTTAGTAACTCTGGATGGACGGCCTCTAGTTCTTGCAGCTCACGAAATAAGCGATCGTATTCGACGTCTGGCACAGTAGGCGCATCCAATACATAGTACTGATGCCCATAGGTATTGAGGAGTTCTCGCAACGCCAGCGCCCGCGTTGCTGGTGTTTGCGGATCCATCAGCTAAACAAGCGTCTTGCTTGAACAGATCCTGCCGATAAGTCTCTGGCATCTAGCGTGTCGTACAGCGCTTGCAGATCTCTTGAAATAGAAGCAATGGCAGCTTGCGACAAAGCTTGGCCGTTGTCATCCGTGACCGCGCCGTCCATAACACGCGCTAATTCATCGGCCGTGTGCACCATGCGTGCAAAAGGTTCCTCTTGGCGATCTACTTGCGGTACATCAAGCGATAGCGTGAGCTCCCAAATAGCAGTTTGCGCTGGGTCTTCAGACATGGCAGCTTGGGCGTCAAATGTCAAACCCAATATGGGAGGCAATCCAACAACCGGTGCTGGAACAACCATGCGACCAGGGATCACGCCGGCTACAAATCCAAGACGTGCCGCATTTTGTTGCACATAACCGGGGCTCCAAGCCGTTTTAATGGCTTTGATCGTGAAACTCAATTGCGCATCATGTGCACTGGCAAAGCTATCGAGCTCCCGGGCACGGGCAACTTCGTCGAGCATATCTGGGAATTCAGGAGCACCATTCACCGTATCGGAAAAATGCTGAATTTTCAAGACGAATTCTGAGAATTCAATTTCATTTAAAGCGCCTAGTCGATTTGCAAGCTGCACGCCCGCTTGAAAGGCACCGTATCGTTGGCCATTGCGAGGTTGCTCCCAGAGACCTGTTTCAGTATGCAGGCCTTCCAAAATAAATAATTTGTTACCAACACGTCGCGTTGCTGGCATCGCAGCAAGCGTTGCCTCACCGGAGATAGGGTGTTCGATTTCAATCGCGGCAATCACATCAATTAAAGCGTCCAAGCTAGGGCGTTTTTCAACGGGGATGAGATCGGGTGCGGCTATTTCGCGCGCAGCCTGACTTGCTTGCGTACGTTTTTCTTCTGCTGCCCGTTCTGCAGCCTTGGCTTTGTCAGCGGCAATGCGCGCCAAGTCAGCTGCATTCGGTTCACGCTGGGCATGCATAGTCGCTTCTTGCATCATCGCCAGCGCCATATCATTCACTGGATCGTGAGACAAGGACGTTTGTTGCTGATGAACAGATGGGTTATCTGTATTTGAGACTGGATAACCAGGGGTGGTTTCAAAAGCGGGTTCGTGCGGTCCATCAAAACTTGCAGAAGAAATATTAGCCGCCTCTATCGCCTCATCTTGGGCAATAGGATCTGCTTGGCGTGGTTTGTTTTTACGAGATGTCCAGGTGCTATGGGCAACTACAGCTGCCAGTACAACACCCCCCGCAATTGCCAAACCGATTTGAAGATTACTCATGTCCGCATCGGGATCAAACGGTGTCGACCATGGAAATGGCTGATTCCATATCAACTGCAACGATACGAGAAACACCTTGTTCTTGCATGGTCACACCAATCAATTGCTCGGCCATTTGCATCGTGATCTTGTTGTGTGAAATAAACAAGAACTGGGTACCTTTCGACATAGTCGCCACCAACTTGGCAAATCGTTCGGTATTCGAGTCGTCCAAGGGTGCGTCCACCTCGTCTAGCAAACAAAATGGCGCAGGATTGAGTTGGAAGATGGCAAAAACCAAGGCAATCGCAGTGAGCGCTTTTTCGCCGCCTGAAAGCAAATTGATACTCTGGTTTTTCTTGCCTGGTGGTTGTGCCATCACTTGCACACCCGAATCCAAAATCTCTTCGCCAGTCATCACCAAGCGGGCATTGCCTCCACCAAACAACTCGGGGAACATCTTTCCGAAATGCAAATTGACGCTGTTGAAGGTTTCGTCTAACAAAGCACGCGTTTCTGCATCAATCTTTCGAATAGCGTCTTCCAAGGTGGTCATCGCTTCGTTCAAGTCTGCAGACTGCGCGTCTAGGAACGTTTTGCGCTCTGTGGCGGCTGTGAGCTCGTCCAAGGCGGCCATATTGACCGGTCCCAGCGCATGGATTTCACGTTGTAAACGGTCAATCTCAGATTGCAGTCCAGTCAATCGCACATTGTTTTCTGAAATAGACAGCGCGATAGCTTCTAGGTCAGCCGCGTTGTCTATCAAAAGCTGGTTGTATTGCTCAAAACCTAAACGCGCAGCCTGCTCTTTTAGTTGCAAGTCGGTAATGCGTTGACGCATAGGATCGAGTTCACGTTCTAAACGCAGGCGGTGCTCATCGCTTGCGCGCAACTTGGCCGTTAAGTCATCGTATTCGCTGCGTTTAGCGGCTAGCGCTGTTTCGCGTTCTAGTTTCACGTTCAGCGCAGCTTGTAAGCCAGACTGTGCCGTGGCATCTGACAAGCGGGCAAGATCTTCTTGCACCAACTTTTCTTCTTGCGCTATTGAAGTAGATTGTTGTTGTGCTGTTTCGATGATGCGATTGAGTTCTGCTTCGCGTGTAGACAAACTTCTTTTGGCGAAATCTGCTTCCTGGACTTGGCGCTCTAGTTCGCGTTGGCGCTCACGTGTTGCGTTGAAGCTTTGCTGCGCTTGGATGACTGTTTCGTCCAATTGGGCATGTCGCTCTTGTGAGTCTGCCAATTGCATGTCAAGTGCTTCAAAATCTTCTTGGGCTTGTGCTCTGCGATTGTTGAGTTCTAACAACTGCGCGTAGACTTCGCCTAAATCTTGGCCAATTTGATCGACACGGGCACGCGTTTGCTCTGCCATTTGCGTCAAACGCAGGAGTTCAACCTCGACCTCGTGCACACGCGCTTGGGCGGTAGTGGATTCTGTACGCACGCTCACCAAGCTCTGCGATGCTTCGCGATACGCATATTCACAACGCGACAAAGTCTGACGCGCCTCTTCGCTAATAAGGGCTTGGGCTTTCAGACTCTTGTCTAAGTTTTTAATTTCTTGGGAACGAGCAAGTAAGCCTGCTTGTTCGTTGTCTTGGGCATAAAAACTTACGCTGTGTGCGGTTACAGCATGTCCTTGCGGGACATAAATAGTCTGGCCAGGTTTGAGTTGTTGGCGTTTTGCTAGGGCTTGCGCTAAATCAGCTG
Organism: uncultured Burkholderiales bacterium; assembly: GCA_903880855.1. GTDB lineage: Bacteria > Pseudomonadota > Gammaproteobacteria > Burkholderiales > Burkholderiaceae_C > Limnohabitans. The sequence continues at coordinate 7,270 of CAIRQX010000117.1, forward strand.
CGACAAAACAACCTTGCAACCACTCGCCCATCAAGGCTTTGTGTCCAGCGTCATTCAAGCGCAGCAAATCCGATAGCCTTTGTAGGTCACCAGGGGCGCTTTCTAGCGCTGCGTTTGCAGGAGCGAAAAAGGTGAGTTTGGTGGGCGGTGCATCGGTAGCAAATCCACTGACCATTTCTAACTTGCTGATTTCAAACGCTGAAAGCCGCTCGCGCAATGCAGCTTCGAGCGCGTTTTCCCAGCCAGCTTGGATATGGATACGTTGCCACAAGGCCTGCAACCCGTCCAACCCATGGGAGGCTAACCAAGGCTTGAGTTTGTCGTTGGTTTGAACTTTGGCCTGAAGCGCTTGCAAGGCTTGCAAGCGGGCAGAAAAATCGGCGTGCTTCGCTTGCTCAGCGTTGACGCTGTCTTGTGCTTGTTTGCGTGCTTCATCTAGCTCTGGAACTTGGGCCTGCAAAGCTTCGAGTTGGGCAGTCTTTTGCTCAGCTGTGGCTTGCGCATCATTGCGCTGTGCTTTGAGTTGCTCAATCTTTTGTGGGTCAGGCGCATTCAACGATTGTTGGTCGTTATTAAGCCGCTCTTTGCGCAACTCCAACTGTTTGCTTTGCTCTTCAATATTGCGTTGGTCTGCCGCAAGCACTTGAATGCGTTGCTGCACCTGCGCCACCGCATTGCGCTGCTCGTTCGCTCGCATTTGTGCGGCTTCTAAGGCAGTTTCTTGCTCAGGCAAGGTTACGTGAACTTGCTCGATTTGTTCAGACAATGCAGCGGCTTGAATCTCAGCCTCCCCTAATTTGTCTGATAACTGCGAAATTTCAATGGCGGCCTGCTCGCTTTGTTGTGTCCACTGCAGGATTTGCTCTTTCATCTGCGCGAGTCGCGTCTGAGCGCGTTGGCGGCCTTCCACTACAAAGCGAATTTCAGCCTCGAGTCGGCCCACTTCAGCACTGGCTTCGTACAAAGCGCCCTGGGACTGATTGACCTGGTCACCGGCAGCGTAATGCGCCTGGCGAATAGTTTCTAAATCGGCCTCGATATGACGCAAGTCGGCAATTCGCGACTCGAGCTCAGTGACGGATTTATCAACTTGGTTCTTGATATTGGTTTGGTCAACTTCAGCGTCTGCACGTTTTAAAAACCAAAGCTGCTGCTGCTTGAGCGTGACGTCCGATTGCAGGGTATTGAAGCGTTGCGCAACTTCCGCCTGTTTTTCAAGCTTTTCTAGGTTAGCGGTGAGTTCACGCAAGATATCTTCTACGCGTGTCAAGTTCTCGCGGGTATCACTGAGCCGGTTTTCTGTTTCGCGGCGACGCTCTTTGTATTTGGAAACGCCTGCAGCCTCTTCCAAAAATAAGCGAAGCTCTTCAGGTTTGGATTCGATGATGCGGCTGATCGTGCCTTGGCCAATGATGGCGTATGCCCTTGGACCTAGGCCAGTACCCAAAAACACGTCTTGCACGTCTCGACGGCGCACGGGTTGGTTATTGATGTAATAGCTGCTGGTTCCATCACGGGTCAGGACGCGTTTGACAGCAATTTCTGTGAATTGGCTCCACTGGCCGCCCGCGCGGTAATCGGAGTTGTCAAAGACTAATTCGACACTGGAGCGGCTAGCCGCTTTGCGGCTGGTGGTGCCGTTAAAAATGACGTCTTGCATCGAGTCGCCGCGCAACTCGCTGGCTCGGCTTTCTCCCAAAACCCAGCGCACCGCGTCCATGATGTTGGACTTGCCGCAACCGTTAGGGCCCACCACACCGACCAATTGGCCAGGCAAAAGGAAATTCGTGGGATCCGCAAAAGACTTGAAACCCGACAACTTGATTGAATTCAGACGCACCTAAAACCTCTTTTAACTAGGTATGCATCATAAAGGGCTCAGGCGGTCACGAACCTGAGACAGGAGAAGCTCCAAATTGGGTACCAAGGTAGTAAATTGAGATTTTGTGGCCTCAAAAGGTTGTTGCCTAGATTGGGCATATAAATTGATCACGGATGCGCCTAAGGAGTCCCCCGTGAACATGGGCAAAAAGCCTTTGAGGGCGTGCAAAGCATGCTCTGCTTTTTGGGTGTTTCCGTGGGCGAATGCAGCATCTAGTTCTAATAGTTCTTGCGCCAAACTGTGCTCAAAGGTGACTAAAAGCTGTTGCAACTGATCAGGTTCTTGGGCAAATTCTTTGGCGCGCGTTAAATCAAGCAGTAAAGACATGGGCAACAGGTCAATAAATGGGTTAAGGCTTAAGGATAATAGCAGTCATGAATCCCTTATTACAAAGACTTCAGCCTTACCCTTTTGAGCGCTTGAAGCAGCTTTTTGCAACTGTCACACCTTCCGCGAATCATGCCCCCATCAGTCTTGGCATTGGTGAGCCGCGTCATGCCACGCCGCAATTGGTTTTGGATGCCCTTGCATCTTCCACTGCGGCCTTAAGTTCTTATCCTGCAACTGCCGGTATCCCTGCTTTGCGTCAATCCTGCGCCAATTGGGTGCAAAGACGTTATGGTTTGACGCTGAACCCAGACAACCAAATTTTGCCGATCAACGGATCGCGCGAGGCTTTGTTTGCCTTTGCCCAAACCGTACTGGATGGATCAAAAGTTGGGGCTACTGTGGTCTGCCCCAACCCCTTCTATCAAATCTACGAAGGTGCGGCCTTGCTTGCGGGGGCGCAAGCCTTTTACGCTCCTAGCGATCCTGCTTTAAATTTCAACATTGACTGGGGCAAAGTGCCAGAAGCGGTCTGGAAAAACACGCAATTGCTGTTTGTGTGCTCCCCAGGTAACCCTACAGGTTCGGTCATGCCCTTAGAAGACTGGAAAACCCTCTTCGAATTGAGTGACCGTTATGGTTTTGTTATCGCCAGTGACGAGTGCTACAGCGAAATCTATTTCAGAGAAGAACCACCACTGGGCGGGCTAGAAGCTTCTTACAAATTAGGCAGAACGGATTACAAAAATCTCGTGGCCTTCACCAGTCTTTCCAAACGCAGCAATGTTCCCGGAATGCGCAGCGGCTTTGTGGCAGGAGATGTCGACCTTCTGAAGCAATTTTTGCTCTATCGCACCTACCACGGCAGCGCCATGAGTGGCATGGTGCAAGCGGCCAGCATTGCCGCGTGGAATGACGAAGCCCATGTGGTGGCCAATCGCGATATGTACCGCCAAAAGTTTGCAGCGGTAACCCCCCTGTTGGCGCAGGTCCTAGACGTTAAGTTACCTGATGCAGCTTTTTACCTGTGGGCCGCGGTCCCAGGCGGGGATGACCAAGCTTTCGCCAGGGATCTGCTGGCTCAATACAATGTGACAGTTCTGCCAGGCAGCTTTTTAGCGCGTGAGTCTCAGGGCTTCAATCCTGGCGCTGGGCGAATTCGCATGGCCTTGGTTGCTGAAACCCAGGAATGTATGCAAGCCGCGCAACGCATTGTTGAATTTATTCAACGCCCATAAATCCTTTTCATCCTTCAAAAAGATCAACTATGACCGCACAACTTCAATCCATCATTGATACCGCTTGGGACAACCGCGCTTCCATCAACTCCGCCAATGCATCCCAAGAAGTTCGCGACGCTGTGGAACACGTGATTTCCGAGATGAACGCCGGTCGTATGCGCGTAGCCACCCGCCAAGCGGTTGGCCAATGGACGACGCACCAGTGGATTAAAAAAGCGGTACTCCTGTCTTTCCGTTTGAAAGACAACGAAGTCATCAAAGCAGGCGACTTGGGCTTTTATGACAAGGTTCCTACTAAGTTCGCCCATTTGAGCGAAGAGGAAATGAAAGCCAGTGGCGTTCGCGTGGTCCCACCCGCTGTTGCACGCCGTGGCAGCTATATCGCCAAAGGCGCGATTCTGATGCCAAGCTACGTGAACATTGGCGCCTATGTCGATGAAGGCACCATGGTCGATACATGGGCCACCGTAGGGTCTTGCGCACAAGTCGGAAAAAACGTCCATTTATCTGGCGGTGTCGGTCTTGGCGGTGTGCTCGAACCGGTCCAAGCCAATCCCACTATCATCGAAGACAACTGCTTTATTGGTGCACGCTCAGAGGTTGTGGAAGGCGTGATCGTTGAAGAAAACTCCGTCATTTCCATGGGTGTCTACATCGGGCAAAGCACCAAAATTTATGACAGAGCGACCGGCGAAGTGACTTACGGTCGTATTCCGTCTGGCTCTGTTGTGGTTTCTGGAAATTTACCCAGCTCAGATGGCAAATACAGCCTGTATTGCGCGGTGATCGTGAAGCGTGTTGATGCGCAGACCCGCGCCAAGACATCGTTGAACGACTTGTTGCGCGACTAAATTTACTTTGCCTGTTATGTCCCGCACACTTGCGCTTGCCGAACAACTGATTGCTCGCCCTTCGGCAACGCCTGAAGATGCCGGATGTTTGGAATTGATCGCGTCACATCTTGCACCACTAGGTTTTCAATGCGAGCGCATCGATAGCGGGCCAGACACATTTCGCGTGAGTAATTTGTGGGCCATCAAACGTAGCAAGATTACCAATGCAAAAACATTGGTATTCGCAGGCCATACTGACGTAGTCCCCACCGGCCCAATCGCCAAATGGAGCAGCGATCCTTTCACACCCACCCACCGCGACGGTAAATTGTTTGGCCGTGGCAGTAGCGATATGAAAACTTCACTCGCTGCCATGGTGGTTTCGATCGAAGAATTTTTAGCGGCCCAGTCTGACCCAGCTTTCAATATTGCTTTGCTTTTCACCAGTGATGAAGAAGGCCCTGCAGTCGATGGCACCGTCAAAGTCTGTGAGGCATTGAAAGCCCGTGGTGAAAAACTCGATTGGTGCATTGTGGGTGAACCCACATCAGTCGAGCGCACTGGCGACATGATCAAAAACGGACGCCGCGGCACGATGAGCGGCAAACTCACCGTCAAAGGTATCCAAGGCCACATTGCCTATCCGCAGTTGGCGCTCAACCCTATTCATATCTTTGCGCCTGCTATAGCCGAACTCGCTCAAAAGGTGTGGGACGAAGGCAACGAATTTTTTCAACCTACCTTTTGGCAAATAAGCAATATCCACGCGGGC
>CAIRQX010000118.1 GCA_903880855.1 uncultured Burkholderiales bacterium
CTTACAGCCAAGAAGACATCAAATTCTTAATGGCTCCCATGGACATCAACGGTGAAGAAGGCATTGGCTCGATGGGCAATGACAGCCCCTTGGCCGTGTTGTCCAGCAAAAACAAACCTCTCTACAACTACTTCAAGCAGTTGTTCGCGCAAGTGACCAACCCACCCATTGACCCGATCCGCGAAGCGATCGTGATGTCACTGGTCTCGTTTGTCGGACCCAAGCCCAATTTGCTCGACATCAACCAAGTCAATCCACCGATGCGCTTGGAAGTTAGCCAACCCATCTTGGACTTTGCCGATATGGCGAAGTTGCGCGATATCGAAACCTATACACAAGGAAAATTCAAGAGCGCCACTTTGGACATCACCTACCCCGTGTCATGGGGCCATGAAGGTGTCGAGGCGCAATTGGCGTCGCTGTGCGCAGAAGCGGTCGACAGCATCCGCAGCGGTAAAAATATTTTGATCATCAGCGACCGAACAATTAGCGCAGAGCGGGTTGCCATTCCTGCAGCCTTGGCTTTATCCGCAGTGCACCAACATTTGGTGCGCGAAGGTTTGCGTACAACTGCTGGCCTCGTGGTAGAAACCGGTAGCGCCCGTGAAGTCCACCACTTCGCGGTCTTGGCTGGCTATGGCGCAGAAGCCGTTCATCCCTATTTGGCATTTGAAACACTGGCCGCTTTGCACAAAGATTTGCCTGCAGACCTGTCAACAGACAAAGCGATCTACAACTACGTCAAAGCGATCGGCAAAGGCCTCTCCAAGATCATGTCCAAAATGGGCGTGTCGACCTATATGTCGTATTGCGGCGCGCAACTTTTTGAAGCGATCGGTATCAACACCGAGACTGTGAAAAAGTATTTCACCGGCACGCCCAGCCGTGTGGAAGGTATTGGCATTTTTGAAATGGCCGAAGAGGCTATTCGCATGCACAAAGCTGCGTTCGGTGAAGACCCTTTGCTGGCCAACCGACTCGACACCGGCGGCGAATATGCGTGGCGTGTGCGTGGCGAAGAACATATGTGGACGCCGGATGCAATTGCCAAGTTGCAACACAGCACCCGCACCAACAACTTCAGCACCTACAAGGAATACGCGCAACTCATCAACGACCAAAGCAAGCGCCACTTGACCTTGCGTGGCTTGTTTGAGTTCAAGATCGATCCGAGCAAAGCGATTTCGGTCGACGAAGTCGAGCCTGCTTCTGAGATTGTTAAGCGCTTTGCAACGGGTGCGATGTCGCTCGGCTCTATCAGCACCGAAGCCCACGCCACGTTGGCCGTTGCGATGAACCGCATTGGCGGCAAGAGCAACACGGGCGAGGGTGGCGAAGACCCTGCGCGTTATCGCAACGAACTCAAAGGTATCCCCATCAAAAAGGGTGAGTCTTTGAAGAGCGTGATTGGCGAAGACCAAGTGGAAGTCGATGTCGAATTGCAAGACGGCGACAGCTTGCGTTCACGCATTAAGCAAGTGGCGTCTGGCCGCTTTGGTGTGACGGCCGAATATTTGTCGTCTTCCGACCAAATCCAAATCAAGATGGCGCAAGGCGCGAAGCCTGGAGAAGGCGGTCAGCTGCCTGGTGGCAAGGTGTCTGAATACATCGGCAAGTTGCGCTACAGCGTGCCTGGTGTGGGTTTGATTTCACCCCCGCCACACCACGATATTTATTCGATCGAAGACTTGGCGCAGCTCATCCACGACTTGAAAAACGTGGCGCCCCACGCCAGCATCAGCGTCAAGTTGGTGTCTGAAATTGGTGTTGGCACCATCGCAGCAGGTGTCGCGAAATGTAAGAGCGACCACGTGGTGATCGCAGGCCACGATGGCGGCACAGGCGCTTCGCCTTGGTCGTCGATCAAACACGCCGGCAGCCCTTGGGAAATTGGTTTGGCTGAAACCCAACAAACCTTGGTGCTCAACGGTTTGCGCGGTCGAATTCGTGTGCAAGCCGACGGTCAAATGAAAACGGGCCGTGACGTTGCAGTCGGTGCTTTATTGGGCGCAGACGAATTTGGTTTTGCGACTGCACCGCTGGTGGTCGAAGGTTGCATCATGATGCGCAAATGCCACTTGAACACCTGCCCTGTCGGTGTGGCGACGCAAGACCCCGCGTTGCGCAAGAAGTTCTCTGGCAAGCCTGAGCATGTGGTGAACTACTTCTTCTTTATTGCCGAAGAAGTGCGCCAAATCATGGCGCAGTTAGGCATCAAGAAGTTTGACGACATGATCGGCCGCGCCGATCTGCTCGACATGCGCCAAGGTATTGAACACTGGAAAGCCAGTGGCTTAGATTTCAGCCGTTTGTTAGCCGTGCCGCAAGTCGCTGCGGATGTACCGCGTTTCCATGTGGACGTGCAAAACCACGGCTTGGAAAAAGCACTCGACCAAAAGCTGATCGAGAAATCCAAGCCCGCGATTGAGCGTGGCGAAAAAGTGCAGTTCATGGAAGTGGCGCGCAACGTGAACCGTTCTGTCGGCGCCATGCTCTCCGGTGCGGTAACCAAAGTGCATCCGCAAGGCTTGCCGGATGACACCATCCGCATCCAACTCGAAGGCACAGGCGGTCAGTCGTTTGGCGCGTTCTTGTGCAATGGCATCACCTTGTATTTGATTGGTGACGCGAATGACTACACCGGCAAAGGTTTGTCCGGCGGTCGCATTGTGGTGCGTCCCAGCATTGACTTCCGAGGCGATGCGATCAACAACATCATTGTCGGTAACACCGCGATGTATGGCGCGACCTTAGGCGAGGCATTTTTCGCGGGTGTAGCAGGCGAACGCTTTGCTGTGCGTTTGTCTGGCGCCAGTGCGGTGATCGAAGGCACAGGCGACCATGGTTGTGAATACATGACCGGTGGAACCGTAGCGGTGTTGGGTAAAACCGGCCGCAACTTCGCTGCTGGTATGAGCGGTGGTATCGCTTATGTGTACGACGAAGATGGCCAGTTCGCCACGCGTTGCAACACTGCGATGGTCTCGCTTGAAAAAGTTTTAACTGTTGCTGAGCAAGAAACGGCAGTGCCCAAACCCGTGTGGCATCGCGACCAATCAGACGAAGCGCAGTTGAAGAAATTGCTCGAAGACCACCACCGCTGGACGGGCTCCAAACGCGCCCGTGATTTGCTTGATAACTGGAGTACCGCGCGTGCCAAGTTTGTCAAAGTATTCCCCAATGAATACAAGCGCGCCTTGGGTGAAATCCACGCCGCCAAAACAACTAAAACCGCCGCACCAGCCAAAGCTAAAAAAGCTGTTGCTGCTGCCAAGTAAAGGACATACATCATGGGAAAAATTACCGGATTCATGGAGTTTGAACGTATCGAAGAAGGCTACAAGCCAGTCACCGAGCGTTTGAAAAATTACAAAGAGTTTGTCATCGGTTTGGACGACAAACAAGCCAAAGACCAAAGCGCGCGCTGCATGGATTGTGGCACACCGTTCTGTAATAGCGGTTGCCCAGTCAACAACATCATTCCTGACTTCAACGATTTGGTGTACCAAGGCGATTGGAAAACGGCGATCGATGTCTTGCACAGCACGAATAACTTCCCTGAGTTCACCGGACGCATTTGCCCTGCGCCTTGTGAAGCGGCCTGCACTTTGAACTACAACGACGATGCGGTCGGCATCAAGTCGATCGAGCACGCCATCATTGACCGTGCGTGGTCTGAGGGTTGGGTCACTCCGCAGTTGCCCAAACACAAGACAGGTAAAAAAGTGGCTGTGGTGGGTTCTGGCCCTGCAGGCATGGCTGCTGCACAGCAACTTGCGCGTGTTGGTCACGACGTCACACTGTTTGAGAAAAACGACCGCATCGGCGGTTTGTTGCGCTACGGCATTCCAGACTTCAAGATGGAAAAGTCGCACATCGACCGCCGCGCTGAACAGCTGCAAGCAGAGGGCGTGACGATTCGCACTGGTGTGTTGGTGGGTGAGATGCCCAAGGGCACAAAGGTGACCAACTGGGCTAAAGAGAGCATCACGCCTGAGCAGCTCAAAAAAGAATTTGATGCTGTTTTGCTCACAGGTGGTTCAGAGCAGTCACGCGACTTGCCTGCCCCTGGCCGTGACTTAGCGGGCATCCACTTCGCCATGGAATTTTTGCCCCAGCAAAACAAAGTGAATGCGGGCGACAAACTCAAAGACCAATTGCGCGCCGACGGCAAGCATGTGGTGGTGATCGGTGGTGGCGACACAGGTTCTGACTGTGTAGGCACTAGCACCCGACATGGCGCAGCCCATGTGACGCAGTTTGAAGTCATGCCCATGCCTCCTGAGCATGAAAACAAATCCTTGGTCTGGCCTTATTGGCCGCTGAAATTGCGCACCAGCTCTAGCCATGATGAGAGCGCTGAAAAAGGTTTGCTGCAACGCGAGTTCGCCATTTCCACCAAAGAGTTTGTGGGCGAAAAAGGTCAAGTCACTGGCGTAAAAACCGTGCGCGTCGAATGGAAAGAGGGCAAGATGGTGGAAGTCGCTGGTAGCGAAGAAGTCATTAAAGCAGACTTGGTGGTGCTAGCCATGGGCTTCGTTAACCCCGTTGCGACTTTGCTGGATGGCTTTGCCGTAGACAAAGATGCGCGTGGTAATGCCAAAGCCAGCACCGAAGCAGCAGGTGGTTATGCCACCAACGTACCCAAAGTGTTCGCCGCAGGCGATGTGCGTCGTGGCCAATCGCTGGTGGTGTGGGCGATCCGCGAAGGCCGACAAGCGGCGCGTGCGGTCGATGAATTTTTGATGGGCGTTAGCGATTTGCCGCGTTAAGGCCTAATCAGGCTTCCAACTAAAATGAATTAAGCTGGTTCGCGCCAGCTTTTTTTCTATGCACGCCTCTTCATCTAACCCCCATTCAAGCGACACGCTCGTTGAGTTACGTGACGTACGCTTTGGCTATGGCGAGCGTTTGATTTTGGACGGCATCAGTTTGACGGTGCCGCGTGGCAAGGTCACCGCTCTCATGGGAGCCTCGGGTGGTGGAAAAACCACAGTTTTGCGATTAATCGGTGGCCAATACCGCGCCCAATCGGGCAGCTTAACTTTTGAGGGCCAAGAAGTTGGCACCATGAACCAAGCCGAGCTCTACAC
>CAIRQX010000119.1 GCA_903880855.1 uncultured Burkholderiales bacterium
ATGACTGGGTCACCATTGAGCGTTTGCATCAAGTAGTCGCGCAGGCCGCCTTTGTAGAGCCAGTTTTGGGTGTCTTTGGTTTTTTCGTTGTTGAGCCAAACGCCAACGCCAGGCATCAATACAGCCTTGCTGCGGAGTAAATGCACTAATTCGGCCATGGGTAAGGCGGATGTTTCAAAGTATTTGCCGTCCGGCCAAACACGCACTGTCGTGCCTTGTTTACGGTCATTTGCGTCTTGCTTGCGGATTTTGAGTTTTTCGACCACATCGCCGCCAGCAAATACCAAGTGGGCGACTTGGCCTTCGCGGTAAGACGTCACTTCCATGCGTTTTGCCAAGGCGTTGGTCACGCTCACGCCAACACCATGCAAACCGCCAGAGAAACTGTAAGCACCGCCTTGGCCTTTATCGAATTTGCCGCCGGCGTGCAGACGGGTGAAAACGATCTCAATGACGGGCACTTTTTCTTCTGGGTGCATGCCAAAGGGTATGCCACGGCCGTCGTCTTCGATGCTGACCGAGCCATCGGTATGGAGAATCACGGCTATTTTTTTGCCATGGCCAGCTAAGGACTCGTCAGCGGCGTTGTCTAAAACCTCTTGGATAACGTGCAGGGGATTGTCGGTTCGGGTGTACATGCCCGGACGCTGTTTGACCGGTTCGAGCCCTTTGAGGACGCGGATCGACCCTTCGGAATACTGGGGTGTGGGGGTTGGTTGCTTGGATGCCATGGGCGGGAATTGTAGGGATTCGGTAAAGTCACCCCCATGAACCAACCGAATAAAACGCTCCCCCTATGGCAAGTTCTCCTCTGTGGAGCCGCTATCGTCACGCTGTCTATGGGGGTGCGCCACGGCTTTGGTTTGTGGCTGCAACCGATCACCCAAGCCCAAAACTGGACCCGCGAGAACTTCGCTTTTGCCATGGCGACTCAGAACCTGACTTGGGGCTTTTTCAGCATTTTCTCGGGCATGGTGGCCGACAAATTTGGCGCTTTTAAGGTCATTTTGGTAGGGGCAGTGTTGTATGCCCTGGGTTTGGCGGGCATGGCCTACTCCACCTCGACCTTAACTTTCACGCTGACGGCTGGCATTTTGATTGGTGCTGCCCAAGCCGGAACGACCTATTCCGTCATCTACGGGGTAATTGGCCGCAACGTGAGCGCCGAAAAGCGCTCTTGGGCGATGGGAGTTGCCGCCGCCGCTGGGTCGTTTGGTCAGTTCTTGATGGTCCCTGTTGAGGGATTTTTGATTACCAACTATGGCTGGCAAGAAGCCTTGGTTTGGCTCACTTTGGCTTTGCTCGTGGCCGTGCCTTTGGCGCTAGGACTTCGCGAGCCCAGTTTTGCCAGCGGCAAGCCTGCTGTTCGCGAGCAATCTATTTTCCAAGCTTTGCGTGAGGCATTTGCCTACCCAAGCTTTCAGTTACTGATGGCAGGGTTTTTTGTATGCGGATTCCAGGTGGTCTTTATCGCCGTGCACATGCCAAGTTACCTCAAGGACAAAGGCTTGTCGCCTGAAGTAGCGAGTATTTCTCTGGCCTTGATCGGTTTGTTCAATGTGTTTGGCACCTACATCGCCGGCAGTTTGGGGCAGCGATTGGCTAAGCGCAAAATTTTGGCGTTTATCTATTTCAGCAGATCGGTTGCCATCGCCTTGTTTCTGCTCGCTCCCCTGACGCCTTGGACGGTTTACATTTTTGCCAGTGTCATGGGCTTGCTGTGGCTTTCCACCGTGCCCCCGACCAATGCGGTGATTGCCCAAATTTTTGGCATTGCCCATTTCTCTATGCTTGGTGGATTTGTTTTCTTCAGCCACCAAATTGGCAGTTTCATGGGCGTCTGGCTCGGCGGTTATTTGTATGACAAGACCGGTAGTTATGACATCGTTTGGTACATATCCATCGCGCTTGGACTGTTTGCGGCGTTTGTAAATTTACCTGTGAAAGAGAACGCCATTGAGCGCCAGCCCAAGATGGCCGCTGCATAAGTCATGAGTGACGAACCACAATCAGCATCCACTGACAACACGACCCGACCCGTCCAATTTGGGTGGGCTTGGTTACTTGGATGGGGTGTTGCAGCAACCGTGTTAATTGGCGTGTTGTCTTTGTATCTGCAACCCACTTTTTTGGTGACTTTGGCCTCGCAGGTTTGGGCTTGTTTTTAAATAGTGACTTCTACTAATTCAATACAACATGGTCTAGAGCCACCTTCTGCTTGGGTAAAACGTTGGTCGCATTTGTTGCCGTCGAATGAAAACGTGTTGGATCACGAATCATTGCAAATTCTGGACTTGGCCTGCGGCCATGGCAGGCATATGCAGTTTTTAGCGGGCTTGGGCCATAGGGTGCTCGGGGTTGACCGCAATGCCGAAGCGCTCAAGACGGCCTCGCAATGGGGCGAGACTCTGCAAGCTGACATAGAAAACGCAGCATGGCCACTAGATGGACGATCCTTCAAAGGCGTGGTGGTCACCAACTACCTCTGGCGTGATCTTTTCCCTCGGATTTTGACCAGCGTGGCCGAAGGCGGGGTTTTAATCTATGAAACCTTCTCACAAGGTAACCAGGCCTTCGGAAAACCCTCTCGCCCAGAGTTTTTACTTCAACCGGGTGAGCTTTTACAACTTTGCTCAGGCTTGCGAATTGTGGCTTTCGAAGAGGGTTTTATGCCCTCGCCCGACAGGCTTATCCAGCGGGTTGTGGCTATACGTGTACCTAGTGGTTTGGAACCTGCCGCCCTCAGTAGAATACTGGTTTCCCCTAAACGTCTCATACGTCTATGAAACCCATTACCGGCAGCATCGTCGCACTCGTCACTCCCATGCTCAAAGACGGTAGCGTTGACTACCCGACGCTGCGCAAGTTGATCGATTGGCATATTGCTGAAGGCACCGATTGCATCGGTGTGGTGGGTACGACGGGTGAGTCCCCCACAGTGAACGTGGAAGAACATTGCGAAATCATCCGCGTCTCGGTCGAGCAAGCCGCCACCCACAAAAACCGCCATGTGCCGATCATGGCTGGCTGCGGAGCCAACTCCACAGCAGAAGCCATCGAACTGGCTAAGTTCGCCAAAGGCGTTGGCGCAGATTGCCAGTTGCAAGTGGTGCCTTATTACAACAAGCCCACCCAAGAAGGCCAGTTCCAGCATTTCAAATCGATTGCTGAAGCGGTCGATTTGCCCATGGTGCTCTACAACGTTCCCGGCCGCACCGTGGCCGATATGGCGCATGACACGGTATTGCGATTGGCCCAAGTTACTGGCATCGTGGGCATCAAAGAAGCAACCGGCAATATTGAGCGCGCTCAATGGTTGATCCGTGATGTGCCTAAAAATTTCGCCGTTTATTCAGGCGACGACCCAACCGCTGTCGCTTTGATGCTCTGCGGTGGCCAAGGCAATGTCAGCGTGACAGCCAATATTGCCCCACGCCAGATGCATGAACTATGCGTCGCTGCTATGTCAGGCGATGTCCGGAAAGCCATGGAGATTCAACTCAAACTTATGCCTGTGCACAAAAACCTCTTCGTCGAAGCCAATCCCATTCCTTTGAAGTGGGCTATGGCTCGTATGGGGCTGTGTGGCCCTACCATGCGCCTGCCTATGACCCCTTTAACCCAAACCCTTGAGCCTGTCGTTGAGAGTGCGTTGCGCTCTTCGGGCTTGCTGTGAATCTTTTAAAGGTTTCTTACGTGAAATTTTCAGCTTACCCTTTGCAAACTTTTTTGGTATTGCTCGTTTTAGGCTTGAGTGCTTGCAGCTCAGTCACCAACAGCGACAAGATCAACTACAAAACAGAAAGTAGTGCTAAAGCTGTTCCATTAGACATTCCGCCAGACCTTACACAGTTGAACCGCGATACGCGCTTTAGTGTGCCCGGGGGTTCTGTCACTGCCAGCAGTATGGGGACCAAATCTACGGCAGCGGTTCCGACTGCCGCACAGCAACTTAACGACGCCAGAATTGAGCGCGATGGCCAGCAACGTTGGATTGTCATCAAGCGTCCTGCAGAAGAAATTTGGCCCATCGTCCATAGCTTTTGGATCGATAACGACTTTACCTACACCCTAGACCAGCAAGAACTCGGCATTCTAGAAACCGAATGGGCTGAAAACCGCGCCAAGTTGCCACAAAACTTTATGCGTAAGTACCTTGGCAAGGTCATCAATAGCTTGTCTGACACCGGTTTACGTGACAAATTCCGCACTCGTTTAGAGCGCAATAGCAAGGGCGAGGTTGAGATTTACATCGCCCATCGTGGTTTGAGCGAGGAATACACCGACGCACTGAAAGCCCGCACCGCATGGAAACCCCGTCCGACTGAGCCTGAACTCGAAATTGAATTCATGAACCGCTTGATGGTGAAATTGGGCGCTTCCATGAAGATAGAAACAGCTCAGGCAGCTCCAGTTCAAACTACAGCCGCTAAAGCTGCCATCGTCACAGTAGATAGCGTACCCACCATCGCTATTTCAGACAGTTTCGATGTGGCCTGGCGTCGTGTCGGATTGGCACTGGACCGCACCGGTTTTACCGTTGAAGACCGTGACCGCTTACAGGGCACTTATTTTGTGCGGTTTGTGGATACATCTCCCGATGAACGCGGTTTCTTTACACGAATGTTTAGCAAATCTAAAGCAGAAGCTGGACCTGTTAAGTACCGCCTAAAGATATTGGGCGTCGACACCAAGACACTAGTCAGCATCCAAAATGCTACCGGTCAGCCTGAAAACAGCCCATCGACCCAACGCATCATGAAGTTACTGGTCGACGACCTGAAGTAAACAACAAACAGGTGGCTGATAAAAGTCAGCAACAAAAAAGCCACCCGAGGGTGGCTTTTTTGTTTCAGTCAAAAACTGATTACTTGGCAGCAGCTGGAGCAGATGCGTCAGCAGCAGGTGCGGCTGGAGCAGATGCGTCAGAAGCAGGGGCAGCAGCAGCTGGTGCTGGTGCGGGAGCAGGAGCTGGTTCTTCTTTTTTACCGCAAGCGGCAAGAGCGGCAGCAGCCAAAATGGTCGCCAACAGGAGCGATTTTGTCATGTCAATTTTCCTTAAATGGGATAAAACAATTTCTAGAAATTGTCATGGTTTGCACCATGACCGAGCTGATGGAGTCGCCCCCTCTAGCTCAGACTCTAATTATAGGGTAATTCCTATTGGAAATCGATTTGATTGTCAGTTTGGTGTCATTTTAAGCCTTTGACGATAATTTTTAGGTCTCGTTAGCTTTCAACCACCCTGATAGATACCAATTTAGCAGCAATTCTTTTGCATCTTTGCTTGCGCCTTGGATTTGGGCCTTCGTCAAGGCACGCTGGTTGGCCAAACATCGCATCAACCTAGCATCTGGGCCACTAGCGCGCCAACTTTCGCCATTTAAAAAAATATGTGTTCCGTCGTACATCATGCGACTACGTCGATCGAGTTGCAATTGCTTTGGCAGCTTCAACCCATTGCAATTCTCAAACCACACATTGGCTTTGGGTTCGGTCAAAAACTCTCCCAATACCCGCGCCAATGCTTGGGGGTCTTTCAAGGCCTTGTCTAAGGCGTCTTGCGCAAAGGATTGCAAAGCTTTGGGTATCAAGCCCGGAAGATCCACAGCAACCTGTCGAGGGTCTTGGTAGAGCAAGGCGTCGAGATTTTCTGTTTCATCGCTCAAGCGCATTAGCAATTCGCGCGCTAAGTCATTTTGTGCTGGCGAGCGAAAACCTATCGAATAGGTCATGCACTCACCCATAGCGATGCCATCGTGCGCATAGCGCGGTGGCAAATACAACATATCGCCGGGGTTCAACACGTATTCATGCGAGGGTTCGAAGTTTGCAAGTACTTTGAGGTCAACACCTTCTACCAAAGACAAGTCTTTCTGCTTGCCAATGCTCCACTTTCTTTGTCCATGCGCTTGGAGCAAGAACACGTCGTAGCTGTCAAAGTGTGGTCCAACGCCGCCGCCTTCGGTGGCAAAACTGATCATCAAATCGTCTAAGCGCGCGTCTGGGACGAAGCGAAATTGGTGCATCAAATCAGCTACCTTATCGTCATGTAAGTCCACACCCTGCACCAGCAAGGTCCAATCGTTTTGGCTAAGTTTGGGTAATTTGTTGCGGGCAAAAGGTCCGTGTTGCACTTTGAACGGTTTAACCACCAATCGGGATTCCACCTCGCTATCAGCGGCCATGGCAAACAAAGACGCGCGGCTCACAAGCGGCTTGAAGTCAGGTATGGCCTGGCGCACCAACAACGGCTTGCGCTGCCAATAACGTTGCATGAATTCAGCGGGACTGAGGCCGCCAAGCAGTGTGAGGGGGTGTTGGATAGGCATCGTGCGACAATTTTGCCCTATGGAAATCACATCACACTGCGTTGTCGGCCTGACTTGGACGCTCAAAGACACCCTTGGCGAAGTACTCGACACCTTAGAAGACCCTGTCGAGTTTGTAGTCGGCGGCCACGACCTCTTCAAAAAAATTGAAGAAGCACTTCAAGGCCATGACGTCGGCGCGCAAATCGACTTACACTTAGAACCTGAAGAAGCATTTGGCGACTACAACGAAAACTTGGTTTTTTTAGAAACCCGAGAACTGTTTCCTAAAGAAATAGAAGAAGGCCACACCATTGAAGGTCACGCCTTGCCCAAAGGATGTAACCCTGAAGCGCCTTTGGATGTGCTCTACACCGTGACAGAACTTTACCCAGAGCATGTGGTGTTAGACGGCAACCACCCCCTCGCTGGCATTGCTATACGCATTCACATTGAAGTTGCGTCAGTTCGTGAACCCACAGATGAAGAATCTAGTAAGGGCTCTGCGGGAACAGGATTTTTCAAAATCGAACCCCAGGCGCCTGGTGGTTCGCTGCTTCACTAAGGCTTATTTTTGCCCGGGCCTTATTTTTTGCCCGTAGAACCGTACCCGCCCTCGCCGCGCTCGCTCTTAGCGGAAAACTCTTGCACCACATTGAATTGCGCCTGTACTACGGGCACGATGACCAATTGGGCTAAGCGCTCCATAGGCTCTAGGGTAAATGGTGTGGAACTTCTGTTCCAAGCGCTGACCATCAACTGGCCTTGGTAATCGCTATCGATCAAGCCTACTAAATTACCCAAAACGATGCCATGTTTGTGCCCCAAACCAGAGCGCGGCAAGATCAGCGCGGCATAGGCTGGATCGTCCAAATGGATAGCAATGCCAGTAGGTACCAATTGCCACGCGTTGGGCTCCAAGGTGATGGCTGCGTCCAAGCAGGCGCGTAAATCAAGGCCGGCACTTCCAGGCGTTGCGTACTGGGGGAGTTGGTCCGCCATGCGGGGATCGAGAATTTTGAGGTCGACTTTCATTTCAATGTTTCATCCTTTGCGCAATTTCAGCCACCAACTTGCGCGCCAACTCTAACTTGTTGGCTTTTGGAATTTCCTGAACGCTTTTGGCGTCCACTAACAACAAAGCGTTTTCATCTGAGCCAAAGGTGGCTGGACCGATGTTGCCGACAAGCAAAGGAACGCCTTTTTTCTCGCGCTTGGCCTGGGCATGTTTTTGTAAGTCATGGCTTTCAGCGGCAAAACCTACGCAAAACAATGCTCCGCTTTGAGCCCTGTCCGACTTGGCCACCTCACCCAAAATGTCCGGGTTCTCTGTGAATTGCAAGTCAGGCGCATCGCCCTTCGCAGTTTTTTTGATTTTTTGATCAGCGACGTGTGCGACCCGCCAATCTGCAACAGCGGCCGTGGCAACAAACACAGAAGTTTCTTTCACTTGCGACAAGACAGCATCATGCATGTCTTGCGCAGAGCGAACGTCCACGCGGGTCACGCCACGCGGTGTGGGCAAATGCACAGGTCCAGCAATCACCGTGACTTCAGCACCGGCTTCGTGCGCTGCGCGGGCAATAGCAAACCCCATTTTTCCGCTAGATAAATTGGTGATGCCACGCACGGGGTCAATCGCTTCGTAGGTTGGACCCGCTGTCACCAAAACTTTGCGGCCAGCCAACAATTTAGGTTGAAAAGCAGCAATCAG
>CAIRQX010000120.1 GCA_903880855.1 uncultured Burkholderiales bacterium
CGGTACCGATTTACTGTTTGCTGCTTTCACCAAAGGCGCTGGCACTTTGAGTCTGGCCCAGCAACGACTGGTTCCTTGGCGCGTGGTTTTCACGCTGTGCGCTGGTAGCTTGCCGGCATCCGCTCTGACGCTGTGGGTGTTGCATGAAGTAGGACCTGCAGAACCCGCAGTGCAGCAAGTTATGAAATCAACCCTTGGCGTCGCCTTGCTACTAACCGCCATGGCCATGCTCTACAAAGCCATTCGCGGTAAAAAGGCCCCGCAATCACTGCCAGAAGAAGCTATTGAAAACGCCACCCGTGCAAGCCATTGGGCGTTGCCCGTGCTGTTTGGCGCCATCATCGGCGTGCTGGTCACACTGACTTCTGTTGGCGCCGGCGCCATAGGCGTCACCGTGTTGATGATTTTGTATCCCCAGTTACCTCTTGCACGCATCGTTGCCAGCGACATTGCCTACGCCGTGCCGCTCACTTTGGTAGCCGGTTTAGGCCATGCGTCCATGGGATCGGTCGACTGGTCATTGCTGTCAATGTTGCTAGCAGGCTCTCTCCCCGGCATTTGGATTGGCTCCCGCTTGGTGCACAAAGCGCCTGAGCGATTCATCCGTTCTGTTCTCTCTGTGTTGCTGGCGTGGGCTGGCAGCAAACTCGTTTTCGCTTAAACCCTTATGTACCAATACACCGAATTTGACAAACAGTTTGTCCAAACCCGCGCGGCGCAATACCGCGACCAGTTAACCCGTAACTTGGCCGGCGATTTGGGCGATGAAGAGTTCCGCCCTTTACGCTTGCAAAACGGTTGGTACATCCAACGCTACGCTCCGATGTTGCGCGTGGCAGTGCCCTACGGCGAACTCAATAGCCAACAACTGCGTGTGCTTGCCAAAATCGCGCACGACTACGACACACCTTCGGCTGACATCATCGCGCGCGCACAAAGTGAGCAAGACAAGATCGGAGGCATTTCTGCGCCACTATTGACCACCAACTACGGCCACTTCACCACGCGCCAAAACGTGCAGTTCAATTGGATTCCGTTAGAAAAAAGCGCGGACGTGATGGACTTGCTAGCGACGGTCAATCTGCACGGCATACAAACCAGCGGCAATTGCATTCGCAACATCACCAGCGATGAACGCGCTGGCATCGCAGTTGACGAAGCCGTTGACCCGCGCCCTTATGCCGAAATCTTGCGCCAATGGAGCACTTTGCATCCTGAGTTTGCTTATCTGCCACGCAAATTCAAGATTGCGATCACCGGCTCCGTTGAGGACCGCGCCGCCATTGCTTGGCACGACGTGGGTTTGCGTGTTGTGCACAACGAACAGGGCGAAGTTGGATTCAAAGTTTTGGTGGGCGGTGGCATGGGTCGCACACCCACTATTGGTTCCGTGATTCGTGAGTTCCTACCTTGGAACCAAATCATCAACTATCTAGAGGCCATCGTTCGCGTTTACAACGCATGGGGCCGTCGGGACAACATCTATAAAGCGCGTATCAAGATTTTGGTCAAAGCACAAGGCCAAACTTATTTTGATGAAGTAGAAGCCGAGTACCAACGCATATTGCATGACGGCGCCCACCACACCATTCCAGACTTTGAGCTCGACCGCGTGCGCGTCTGCTTTGTAGCGCCACCCGTCGATGTTGTCAGCGAAAACGCGCAGCGAGAAGCTGAACAAGCGTTGCTCACCCAAGCGCGCAATGACAAAGCGTTTGCACGTTGGTTGCAACAAAACGTCACCAGCCACCAAAACCCAGGTTTGCGCGTCGTCACCTTGTCGTTCAAACGCTTAGGCCAAGCCCCAGGGGACGCGACTGCCGATCAACTCGACACAGCAGCCGACTTAGCAGAAAAATTCAGTTCTAGCGAAGTGCGCGTCAACCATGACCAAAACTTGGTGTTGCCTTGGGTTCGCGTAGACCAACTCGCTGATCTTTGGAAAGCTGCTCGCGCTGCGGGTTACGCCTCGCCCAATGTGCATTTGCTCACCGACATGATTGCATGCCCAGGTGGTGACTATTGCGCTTTGGCCAATGCACGTTCTTTACCTATCGCCGCCGCTATCACTGAGCGCTACCAAGATCTAGACGAATTATTTGATTTAGGCGAGATCGATCTGCACATCAGCGGATGCATCAACTCTTGCGGACATCACCACAGCGGACATATTGGTATTTTGGGCGTCGACAAAGACGGCCAAGAGTGGTACCAAGTGACTTTGGGCGGATCAGATGGTTCATCTTTGAATGGCGACGCCAAAGCAGGCAAAGTTGTCGGCCCCTCATTTGCAGCGAATGAGGTTGTAGATGTCATCGAAGCTGTTTTAGATGTTTACACAGAGAAACGCATCAGTGGCGAACACTTTGTCCGCACGCTAGAGCGCGTGGGGTTTGACTCTTTTAAAACTGCGGCCAATGCTGTACGTCACACCACGGCGCGTGTTGCTGCTTGATACATAGAAGCAGCGCAAGACATAACGTCACAACACCACCAGCACTCAAAGCCAAAACAACTATCCATTCACTCTTCTTAAATATGTCTTTGCAATTTATTTCATCCACCGCGCACAGCAATGCCCCAGATGGCTTGGCACTAGCGAACGACGCAGACGCACATGCGGTAGCTTTCGACAATGTGCAGCGTATCGACCTGCACTTTCCTAAGTTCACCGATGGACGCGCTTTCAGCCAGGCTTTTATCTTGCGTCGCCGCGGCTTCACTGGCGATATACGCGCCCACGGCGATGTGTTGATCGACCAATTGGTTCAAATGCAACGCAGCGGTATTTCAAGTGTGGTGTTACGCGACGACCAAAACGCCGAACATGGTAAAAAACTTCTGTCGCATTACCCATCGTTTTACCAAGGTGACGCAGTGCATCCGCAACCGCACTTCGCAAAGGAAGTGGCATGAGCGCTATTGAATTGAACGCACGCGCAAGCAGCCACTTCGCTGAAAAATTAGCCGAGTCACAAGCCTTGCTGCAACGCGCAGCTAAAGAATTCAACCCTGTCACGCAAGCATCCAGCCTTGGTGCAGAAGATGTGGTCATCACACACTTGATCAACAGCTTGCAGTTGCGTATTCCTGTTTTCGTTTTAGAAACTGGTGCCCTGCACCACGAAACTTTGGCATTGTTAGAGCGCACGCAAGCCAATTCGCTAAGCGATATCCACGTCTACCGCCCTGAGCAGACCAGCGTATTGCACTTTATTCGCCAAGAAGGTCAAGACGCCATTTTCAAAAGCATGGAGCAACGCAAAGCCTGTTGCCATATTCGCAAGATGGAACCTTTGTCACACGCACTCAAAGGGCAACGCGCTTGGATCACTGGGTTGCGCAAAGAGCAATCGCAAGCCCGTGCCGATGTGCCATTGATAGACACCTCGGAAGAAGCCAAAGGCACTGATGCCAACAACAGCTCTCCTAGTCGCGGACTCGTCAAATTCAACCCGCTTGCCAACTGGACGTTGGGCGATGTGTGGCATTACATAGCGATTAACCAAGTGGACTACAACCCACTGCATGACGCTTTTTTCCCCAGCATTGGCTGTGCGCCCTGCACCCGCGCTATTTCGCTGGGTGAGGACTTCCGCGCCGGACGTTGGTGGTGGGAAGAAGAGACCGCCAAAGAATGCGGTCTGCATGTGAAAGAAAGCTAAACCATGAATGCTCTGACAAAACCTGAAATACACGCGCTCAGCAACTCCCATCTCGACGCACTCGAAGAAGAAACTATCTTCATCATGCGCGAAGTCGCTGCTGTGTTCGAGCGCCCTGCACTTTTATTCTCTGGTGGCAAAGATTCTTTGGTCATGCTCAAGTGCGCTGAAAAAGCATTTGGTATCGGTCGTTTGCCTTACCCACTTTTGATGATCGATACAGGGCATAACTTCAAAGAAGTCACGGATTTCCGCGATTTGCGCGCCAAAGAGTTAGGTGCCGAATTGATTGTGCGAAACGTCGAAGACTCTATGAAGCGCGGCACTGTCCGACTTGCCCATGAAGGTGAAAGCCGCAATGTTCACCAATCGGTCAGCCTGCTTGAAGCGATTGAGGAATTTCGCTTCGATGCCTTGATCGGCGGCGCGCGTCGCGATGAAGAAAAAGCACGCGCCAAAGAACGCATCTTCAGCCACCGCGACAGTTTTGGCCAATGGCAACCCAAATCACAACGCCCAGAGTTATGGACGCTTTTCAACACACGCCTACAACCTGGCGAACACTTTCGCGTCTTTCCTATTTCAAATTGGACTGAACTGGACGTCTGGCAATATATCGCCAGAGAAAACATTGCTTTACCTTCGATCTATTACACACACAAACGCGAAGTGGTGGACCGCCGTGGTTTGCTAGAGATCGGAAGAGCGTCGTGTAGGGAAAGAGTGTCTTCGCCTGTGTAGATCTCGGTGGTCGCCGTATCATTAAAAA
>CAIRQX010000121.1 GCA_903880855.1 uncultured Burkholderiales bacterium
AGCATTGGCTACTTTGCAAAGTGGCCAATCATTGCAAGTGACATCGACTGACCCAGGTTCTATGCGCGACTTTGCAGCATTTGCCAAACAGACTGGTAACGAGTTGTTATCGCAAGAGACAGTGGGCAATGATTTTGTGCACGTACTCAAACGCCGCTAAGTCTTAATTTCGAGATGTGCCAATTGCGCACGCACCTTCGCCAACATCGCAGTAAATTCTTGAACCCTTTGGCGCTCTTGCGCAATCACTTGGGGTGGGGCCTTGGCTACGAAGGCTTCATTGCTCAGTTTCACGCCAGCACGTGTGATTTCATTGTCTAGCCGCGTAGCTTCTTTTTGAAGTCGGGCTTTTTCTGCTTCGGTATCGACTTCTATAAACAGGCACAAACGGGTTTCACCCACCACAGCAACGGGTGCAGATTGGGCAGCGGTTTGCCATGCGGTCTGATCGTCAAACACTTTCACTTCACTGAGTTTGGCTAAGGATTGCAGCACCGCTGCATTGGCACGCATGAACTCTGCATTACCCAAAGCAAATAGCGGCATACGCGTAGCAGGAGAGACGCCCATCTCGCCACGCAAGTTGCGACATGCATCGACCAACGCCTTGAGTTGGTTCACATTGTCAATAGCTTTGTCGTCGATTTTGTTGAGTTGCGCTTCGGGGTAGCGTGCAATGCTGACCGACTCACCAGCAATACCAGCCACAGGTGCGACTTTTTGCCACAACTCTTCGGTGATGAATGGAATGATGGGATGCGCCAAACGCAAGATGGCTTCTAGTGTGCGAATCAAGGTACGACGCGTTGCACGTTGTTGCGCCTCGGTGCCGGTTTGAATTTGTACTTTGGCAATTTCCAAATACCAATCGCAGTACTCATTCCATACAAACTCGTAAATTGCTGTGGCAACGTTGTCGAGACGATAATCCGCAAAACCTTTGGCGACTTGGTCTTCGGTTTGTTGCAACAGCGATGCAATCCAACGGTCTGCATGGCTAAATGACATATAGCCATGCGCAGGGCCGCCTGGTTGGCACTCTGCTTTGGTGTGTTCTTTCAAGCCGCAATCTTGTCCTTCGCAATTCATCAGCACAAAGCGGGTGGCGTTCCACAGTTTGTTGCAGAAGTTGCGATAGCCTTCACAGCGTTTGCTGTCAAAGTTAATGCTTCTGCCGAGTGACGCCAAGGCTGCAAAGGTGAAGCGCAAAGCATCTGCACCGTAGGCAGGAATACCGTCAGGAAATTCTTTTTGCGTGTTCTTTTTGACTTGGGGTGCGGTTTCAGGTTTGCGTAGGCCTTGCGATCTTTTGTCTAACAAAGGTTCTAGTGCTATGCCGTCTATCAAATCTACGGGGTCGAGCACATTGCCTTCAGACTTGCTCATTTTTTTGCCTTGCGCGTCGCGCACTAGGCCGTGGATGTAGACGTGCTTGAAGGGGACTTTGCCGGTGAAGTGCGTGGTCATCATGATCATTCTGGCTACCCAGAAGAAGATGATGTCGTAGCCAGTTACCAGAACACTGCTTGGTAAATACAAGTCGTAGTCTTGGGTTGTTGCTTTCGCTCCGCTAGCGAGGGTAGTAGCCCCGTACGGGCTCATACTCGCTTCGCTCACCAAATCGCCCGAGCCGGGGCTACTACCCTCGCTAGCTCCGGTTGCATGCGGCCAACCCATTGTGCTGAAGGGGACTAGTGCAGATGAGTACCAAGTGTCTAGTACATCTTCATCACGTTTTAATTTTTTTCCGGGGGCTTGTGCTTGTGCTTCAGCCTCGTTGCTAGCAACGTAGACGTTACCTTCTTCGTCGTACCACGCAGGGATTTGATGGCCCCACCAGAGCTGACGCGAGATGCACCAGTCTTGGATGTTGTTCATCCATTGGTTGTAGGTGTTGACCCAGTTTTCTGGAATGAAGGTGACTTGTCCTGTTTGGACAGCATCGATGGCTTTTTGCGCGATGCTTTTGCCGGTGGGGTCTTGGTCGCTGATTTTATTCATGGCCACGAACCATTGGTCGGTGAGCATAGGTTCCACAATTTGTCCGGTGCGCGCGCATCGTGGGACCATGAGTTTGTGTTTTTTGATGTCAACCATCAGCCCCAATGCTTCGAGGTCTTTGACGACTTGTTTGCGTGCGGCAAATCTATCTAAGCCTTGGTAGGGTTGGGGTGCATGCGTATTGACGGTGGCGTCTAGGTTCAAGATGCCAATGATGGGAAGTTGGTGCCGTTGGCCAACTGCGTAGTCGTTGGCGTCATGGGCTGGGGTGACTTTCACCACGCCAGTTCCGAATGCTTTGTCGACGTAGTCGTCTGCAATGATGGGAATGGTTTTGTTGCACAGCGGCAATTGCACGTGTTTGCCGATGAGGTGTTGGTAGCGTGCGTCTTCAGGATGCACCATGACGGCGACGTCGCCGAGCATGGTTTCGGGTCGTGTGGTGGCAACTACTAAACCGAGTGCATTGACGCCATCGACTGTTTGGGGACCATCTGCAAAGGGGTAGCAGATGTGCCACAGGTGGCCGTCTTCTTCTTCGCTTTCTACTTCTAAATCAGACACAGCGCTTTGCAATACTGGGTCCCAGTTGACTAAGCGTTTGCCGCGATAAATGAGGCCTTGTTGGTAGAGCTTTACAAAAGTGTGGGTGACAACTTCTGATAGTTTTGGATCCATCGTGAAGTATTCACGTGACCAATCGACGCTATCGCCCATGCGTCGCATTTGTTGGGTGATGGTGTTTCCCGATTGTTCTTTCCATTCCCACACTTTGGCGACGAAATTTTTGCGCGCTTGTGCAGGTGTGGGCCCCATATCGTGGCGGCTGATGTTTTGTGCTTGGAGTTGGCGCTCCACGACGATTTGTGTGGCGATACCTGCGTGATCCGTGCCAGGAATCCATGCGGTGTTGAAGCCTGACATGCGGTGATAACGCGTCAAACTGTCCATGATGGTTTGGTTAAACGCATGGCCCATGTGTAAAGTGCCCGTGACATTGGGCGGTGGCAACTGAATCGCAAAGCTTGGTGTATCTGCTTGTGGTTGTTGTGTGCCACGAAAACCAGCGATGCCGTAGCCACGTTTTTCCCATTCGGGGCCCCAATGGGCTTCAAGTGCAGCGGGTTCGAATGATTTGGAGAGGCTTTCTAGCCCCGGTTGTGCGGGAGATGTCGTAGTCATGCAGCATTTTAGCGATTGGCTAAAGGGAAAACCAGTATGCATAGCCTTTGTCAATGACAGGCATTGATCGATCTTATTAGACCTTGTCATATTTTGCCGTTACCCTTGCGTGTCTTTGGCCATGTGTGCCAAAGCATTTTTTTAACCTCTTGGAGATATTCCCATGGCAGCACTCAAAGGCTCGCGCACGGAACAATGCTTGAAAGACGCCTTCGCAGGTGAGTCACAAGCTAACCGTCGTTATTTGTATTTCGCGAACAAAGCAGACGTTGAAGGCCAAAATGATGTGGCCGCACTGTTTCGTTCTACCGCTGAAGGTGAAACAGGCCACGCACACGGTCACTTAGAGTTTCTAGAGCAATCTGGCGACCCAGCGACTGGCATGCCGATTGGCGCTACACGTGACAACCTAGCATCCGCTGTGGCTGGCGAAACCCACGAGTACACCGATATGTACCCAGGCATGGCCAAGACTGCTCGCGAAGAAGGCTTCGACGAAGTAGCAGATTGGTTTGAAACCTTGGCCAAGGCCGAGCGTTCACACGCTAACCGCTACGCCAAAGCTTTGGCTGAGTTGGTAGATTAATTGACATGATGGCTGCACCCCAACGGGTGTAGCAGTAATTCAAACGGCTTGTTTTACAAGCCGTTTCTGTTACTAAACTTGAACTTACTTTTTATATTTGGAGCACCGCAATGGCTAAAGAAGGCAATTTAGAAGCCCCTACACGCCACCCGCTAGATTGGCAAAACCCAGACTTCTACAACGAAGAAAAATGCTTCGATGAACTCGAGCGTATTTTTGATATCTGCCACGGATGTCGCCGTTGCGTGAGCTTGTGCGGCTCCTTTCCTACGCTGTTTGACTTGGTAGATGAAAGCCCCACCATGGAAGTCGATGGCGTCGCAAAGCAAGACTATTGGAAAGTGGTCGATCAATGCTTTATGTGCGACCTCTGTTACATGACCAAGTGCCCTTACACGCCCCCGCATGAGTGGAATCTCGATTTCCCTCACACCATGTTGCGTGCCAAGGCGATCAAATTCAAAAAAGGCGAAGTCGGTGCTGCTGAGCAGTTCTTGGCGTCTACTGATGCACATGGATCACTGGCAGGTATTCCCATCGTGGTTCAGGCGGTCAATGCAGTGAACAAAACAAAAGCTGCGCGTAGTGTGATGGAGTCGGTGTTGGGTGTTGACGAAAACGCCTGGCTGCCTGCATTGGCAACGCGTAAATTTCGATCCTCTGCAGAAAATGCGACCGCCACCAAAGTAGTGGACGGCGAAAAAACACCAGGCAAGGTGGCGATTTATTCCACTTGTTACATCAACTACAACGAGCCTGGTATTGGCCACGATTTGTTAAAAATCTTAGACCACAACGACATACCGTATGTGTTGGTCGAAAAAGAAAAATGCTGTGGCATGCCCAAGCTTGAATTGGGAGATCTAGATTCTGTCCAAGCTTCCAAAGAAGCCAACATCCCCGTGTTAGCCAAATACGCCAAAGAAGGCTACGCCATCATGGCAGCAGTGCCGAGTTGTGCTTTGATGTTCAAACAAGAGTTGCCACTCATGTTTCCCGATTGCGCCGATACACAACTGGTGAAAGACCATATGTGGGATCCGTTTGAATACTTCATGGCGCGTAAGCGCGATGGCTTGTTGAAAACAGAATTCCCGCAAGCGCTTGGCAATGTGAGTTACCAAATTCCTTGCCACGGCCGCGTGCAAAACATTGGCAAGAAAACCGAAGAAATGCTCAAAATGATTCCTGACACAGAAATCAACACGATTGAGCGTTGTTCAGGACATGCCGGTACATACGGTGTGAAAAAAGGATCGCACGAATATGCGATGAAGATTGGTAAACCCGTTTTCAAAGCCATGGCCACCATGAAAGACGGTAGCAAGCCAGACTTCATCAGTTCAGACTGCCCATTAGGCGGTCACCATATTGCACAAGGTTTTGAGGTCAATGGTTTGGGTGCGCCTGAACTCAACCATCCCCTAACCTTAGTCCGCAAAGCCTACGGCTTGTCTTAAATAGAAAGAATCTTTATGCAATTAACTGGACACATCACGCCAGAGAGTTTGATGACACTCGAGGCCTATACCAAATGGCGCAAAGTGCATAAGCCTGACGTTATTACGCATCGCAAATTGCGCAGTGTGCAATTAGGCGACCATGTGAATTTGCAGTTTGAGAGTGAGACTACGATTCGCTACCAAATACAAGAGATGCTGCGCATTGAAAAAGTATTTGAAGAAGAGGGCATCTTGCAAGAGATTGACGCCTATGCCCCCTTGGTCCCCAGTGGTACCAATTGGAAAGCGACCATGATGATTGAATACACCGACGTCAATGAGCGCAAGCGTGAACTTGCCCGTTTGATAGGTGTCGAAGACCGCATGTTTGTCGAGGTAGAAGGGCACGCCCGTGTGTACGCCATCGCCGACGAAGACCTAGACCGCGAAAACGACGAAAAAACTTCTGCTGTGCACTTTGTGCGGTTCGAATTCGATGTGCCGACCTGCTCCGCCATCAAAGCGGGTGCTGCAGTCAAGATCGGCTGCGACCATACCAACTATCCTGCGCACTTAGAAGTCTCAGCTGACACCCTAGCTAGTTTGGCGGGCGATATCGCCTAATTTATCCACTAAGGTCGCTTTTTGTAGAGTGACCGCATAATGAAGGCTTCCCTGTGAAGCCTTTTCTTTTGAACCATGCTATTTCTGCTTTCACCTGCTAAATCCTTAGACTTTGAAACACCTTCTGATGGTGTGCCGCACTCTGAACCTCTGTTTGTCAAACAGTCGACTGAACTCATCAAGGTGTTGAAAGCTCAATCGCCGCAAGCCATTGCTTCTTTGATGAATTTGAGTGACGCATTAGCCCAATTGAATGTCGCCCGTTACCAAGCGTGGAGGCCTAAATTCACAGACAAAAATTCCAAACAAGCGGTATTGGCTTTCAATGGCGATGTTTATGAAGGCTTAGATGCTAAAACACTCAAAGCCAAAGACCTCGCTTGGGCACAAGACCATGTGGCAATCCTGAGCGGTTTATATGGCGTGTTGCGCCCCCTCGATTGGATGCAACCCTATCGGCTCGAGATGGGCACTTCATTGGAAACACCAAAAGGCACATCGCTGTACCAATTTTGGGGACCACAAATTGCCGAGTACCTCAACGCATGCCTAGGTGCTAGCAAAGAGCCGACCATCGTTAACTTAGCATCCCAAGAATATTTCAAAGCAGTCGATCGCAAGACATTGAATGCCCGCATTGTGGAGTGCGTGTTTGAAGATTACAAAGGCGGCAAATACAAAATCATCAGCTTCTTCGCGAAGCGAGCCCGAGGTTTGATGGCGCGCTACGCCATTGAAAATCGTGTCACCCAAGTCAAGGGCTTAGAGGGCTTTGATTTGGAAGGCTACGCCTTTGATGCAAAAGCCTCAGACACAGACCGAAAAGTATTTCGTCGCAAACTAGCTCCTAACGCATGAATACGCCTGAGCAATCGCAACTGGGTAAATCGTCTACCTATGTTGACCAATACGACGCAGCGCTGTTGTTTCCGATTGCGCGCAGACCCAAGCGCGACGAAATTGGTCTTCCTGCAACCCTGCCTTTCTTCGGAGCAGATTTGTGGACGGCGTATGAGTTGGGTTGGCTCAATCCGCGCGGTAAACCGCAGTTGGCTCTCGCACGCATCACCGTACCTGCTGAATCTACGCATATCGTCGAGAGCAAATCGGTCAAGCTCTACCTCAATAGTTTTAACAACTCGGTGTTTGCAGATGCTACGGCGGTACAGACACGACTTCGCGAAGACCTGAGCTCTGCTATTTGGCAAGGCGGAAATATCATGTCGAGTGTCGGCGTGCAATTGGTCTTGCCGCAGGATTTCGACAAAGAACCCGTCCATGAAATGGATGGCCTCAACCTCGATCGGTTGGACTTGGAATGCACGCACTACCAGCCTGCACCAGAGTTACTGACCGCGCAATTCAACGAAGTGCCAGTGACTGAAACTCTCGCTAGTCAATTGCTCAAAAGCAACTGTTTGGTAACAGGCCAACCCGATTGGGGTAGTGTGCGCATTTCCTACACGGGTCCACAAATAGACCAAGCGGGCTTGTTGCAATACATCGTGAGTTTTAGAAACCACAACGAGTTCCATGAGCAATGCGTAGAGCGTATCTTTATGGATATTTGGCGGCGTTGTAAGCCTTCTAAATTAGAAGTCTATGCACGCTACACACGGCGCGGCGGTGTGGACATCAACCCGTGGCGAACCAGCCATCCCATGGCTGCACCTGTGAATATTAGAACTGCGCGGCAGTAATTCAAAAATTTAGAAAAATAAATCAGCTTGGTCTTGCGCGAGATCGCTAGCCAGTTGAATTGGCGTTTCAGTAGCTTGTTCGCCTGCTTTGATCAAAGAGCCAACGCGCACGCCTAGTAATCGAAATCGCCTGTTCAGATCGACGCGTTTTAAACAGAGACCTGCTGTGTGGCGAATCGTACTAGCTTGGTCCGTGGCAATTTCAAGCGTGTGGTCTCGCGTCACACTTTGAAAATTCTCATAACGTAGTTTGATGCCGATGGTTTTACCCATATAGCCTTTGCGTTGCAGGTCAGCAGCTACTTGTTCACACAAGCGCGTGAAAACACCACTAAGTTCAGTGCGATCGTGCGCAGCGTGTAAGTCGCGTGCGAAGGTGGTTTCTCGGCTGATGCTCACTGGTTCGCTGTGGGTCACCACGAGCCTGTCGTCTTTACCGTGTGCTACGTCATGAAGCCACGCACCATAGGCCTTGCCGAAGTTTTCTATCAGCCAATAGTTTTCTTTTTGTGCCAATTCGCCAATCGTATGAATGCCATGCGTTGCCAACTTAGCTTCTGCTTTAGGACCAATACCATTCACCTTGCGACAAGGCAATGGCCAAATGAGCGTTTCTAAATCGTCTTCATACACAACGCTGATGCCATTGGGCTTCTTCAATTCGCTGGCCATCTTGGCCAGAAGTTTGTTGGGCGCAACGCCAATCGAGCAGGTCAAACCCGTGTCTTCGAATATGGCTTTTTGAATCAAGCGTGCCAACACACGACCGCCTTCGCGTTGACCGCCAGGCACATCGGTGAAATCGATGAACACTTCATCGACGCCGCGGTTTTCTATCACAGGGGCTATTTCAGCAATCGTCGATTTGAAGCGTTGTGAATAGTGTCTGTAACGATCAAAGTCAACGGGCAACAGAATGGCTTGCGGGCAGAGTTTGGACGCTTTCATCAAGCCCATAGCGGAGCCCACGCCAAAT
The DNA here is from genome assembly GCA_903880855.1 of uncultured Burkholderiales bacterium. Classification (GTDB taxonomy): domain Bacteria; phylum Pseudomonadota; class Gammaproteobacteria; order Burkholderiales; family Burkholderiaceae_C; genus Limnohabitans. The sequence continues at coordinate 8,512 of CAIRQX010000121.1, forward strand.
TGACGGGCTGCATAGGTGGCTGTGGTGATAACACCGCGGCCTACATAACCAGCAATGCATGGAAAGAAACTGAGTGGAATTTCGCCTAAGCGGTCTTGGAAGGTGTCTGGTTCCCAAGCATCGTCAGGAAAAGCAGTTTGCAATTGGCGCAGCAAATCGTCTTCTTTGCGCCGTGCGCCGCCAATAACAACGGGCAGCCCTGTTAACTGCGGGTAACGCAACAACTCGACCGATGCAAAAAATGCATCCATGTCGAGGTGCGCGATACGCCGAATCAATGCTTGGGTTTAGGTTTAAGCAGTAGGAAAAGTTCCAGGCAACAAAATGCTGGAGTCGACTTGACCAATTTGTGTTCGACCACAAAACGCCATGCTCAAGCTCAGCTCGTTGTGGATGATCTCCAAAGCCGTGGAGACACCAGCCTCACCCATCGCGCCTAAACCATACAACATCGAGCGGCCGATGTAAGTGCCTTTGGCGCCTAAGGCGATCGCTTTGAGCACATCTTGACCGCTTCGAATACCGCCATCCATATGCACTTCAATTTGCGAGCCCACAGCTTGCACGATAGAGGGAAGGGCTTCAATACTGCTTTGTGCACCATCGAGTTGACGTCCACCATGGTTTGAAACAATCAAGGCATCAGCACCAGAGCGCACCGCTAAACGTGCATCTTCCACATCTTGAATGCCTTTGAGGATGAGTTTGCCACCCCAGCGTTGCTTGACCCATTCAACATCGTCCCAATTCAGCGCTGGATCAAACTGTTGTGCAGTCCATGCAGACAGTGAACTCATATTGTCAACACCACTCACGTGACCCACGATGTTGCCAAATTCGCGGCGCGGTGTGCCCAACATGCCCAAAGCCCAGCGTGGCTTGGTAGCAATGTTGATGATGTTAGGAATAGTGAGTTTGGGAGGTGCAGACAAACCATTTTTCAAATCTTTGTGGCGTTGTCCCAAAATTTGCAAATCAAGCGTCAAGACCAAGGCTTTGCAATTGGCGGCTTTGGCTCGGTCAATCAAGCGCTCGATAAAGCCACGGTCTTTCATCATGTACAGCTGAAACCAAAAGCCTTCGCCAGCGTGCTTGGCAACGTCCTCGATAGAACAAATGCTCATCGTGGAGAGCGTAAAAGGGATTCCCATTTTGTTGGCAGCGCGCGCGGCCAAAATTTCGCCATCGGCGTGTTGCATACCTGTCATGCCAGTGGGAGCGATGGCGACGGGCATTGCGGCTGCTTGGCCAATCATTTGCGAGGCGGTGGTTCGTCCTTCCATATTGACGGCGACACGTTGGCGTAGTTTGATTTTTTGGAAATCACTTTCGTTCGCTTTGTAGGTGCTCTCCGTCCAACTGCCCGAATCGGCGTAGTCGTAAAACATGCGGGGCACACGTTTTTGCGCGAGAACGCGTAAGTCTTCAATATTGGTAATAACGGGCATGAAAGAGTCTCCTTGATATGGTTTGAATTATTACAAAGCGTGTACCACCACACTGGGTAGTAAACGGTGTACGTCAGATGCTTGACATAGCGGCGTGCCTTTTCCAAGCAATGCTGCGGCACTGGCGGCCATGCCGTATTGAAACGCATGCAGCAGGTCGTGGCCTTTGTACAGAGCCCACACCATGCCGCCAACAAAACTGTCGCCCGCACCGATGGTGGTTTGCACATCCACTTTGAGTGCTTCAGCGCGCCAACATTGGTCTTGGCTGACCACCATGGCGCCTTGATCGCCCAGGGAGAGGGCGATGACTTGCGCTTTTTTCTGCTCGATCAATGCATGGCAAGCAGAGATCCAACTTTTTTCATCGGGCAAATCGTGGCCTACGAGTTGGCTCAATTCACGCAAACTAGGCTTGAATAAAAAAACACCTTCTTGCAGCGCAGCATGCAGGGCAGGGCCGTTGGCGTCTATCACCACTGGCACGCCATGTTGATTGGCTAGTCGCGTTAAGCGCGCATAAAAATCGATTGGAACACCCGGTGCAATTCCACCGCTGATGACCAAAAACTGTTTGGGTAAGTGCTTGGCTACAAAGTCAAAGCATGCTTGAACTTCGTTTGCAGAGACTTCTGGGCCAGGCAAGACAAAACGAAAGTCTTGACCGCTAGTGTTCTCATGCACAGAAAAACTCTCACGCGTTTCATTGGCAATCGGCAAGAGATGGCAGCGCACTTTTTCTTGGGCCATCAATTGGTGGTGGCGTTTAGCTGTCACGCCTCCTGCCATGTAGGCGGCTACACATGACGCACCTAGGCGATGTAAAACTCGCGCAACATTTACACCGCCACCGCCAGGATGCTCAATGGCGTGGTCGCATCGCATTTTGTGCGTGCTCTCTACTTTGTTGATGGATGTGAGCACATCCAACGCAGGGTTCAAGGTTAGCGTGAGGATGTCGCTTGGCACTGTGCGCTTACACCAAACGCGCGAGGTGTCTGGCGATTTGCGCTTTGACTTGCACTGGCGCTGTTCCACCCAAGGTGTTACGCGCATGGAGTGAACCAACCAAACTCAAGCACTCGAAGACATCTTGTTCAATCGCAGCGTGGAAGGTTTGTAAGGTCGACAGCGGAAGTTCCGACAAGTCTTTGCCTTGGGTTTGTGCGGTTTTGACAGCATGGGCGACCACCTCATGGGCATCGCGGAAAGGTAATCCTTTTTTCACCAAGTAGTCTGCTAAGTCGGTGGCAGTGGCGTAACCTTTTTTGGCAGCCAATTTCATCGCCTCTGCATTGACAGTCAAACCGCCTTCTTTCTTGCCAGTTTGAGCGTTCGTTTGACCGCCAATCATGTCGCTAAAAATCCGTAAGGTGTCTTTGAGCGTATCGACCGTGTCAAACAAAGGCTCTTTGTCTTCTTGGTTGTCTTTGTTGTAGGCCAGGGGTTGGCCTTTCATCAAAGTCAACAAGCCCATCAAGTGACCCACCACGCGACCTGTTTTGCCACGCGCAAGTTCAGGCACATCAGGATTTTTCTTTTGCGGCATGATGGAACTGCCAGTGGTAAAGCGATCCGCCAATTTGATAAAGCCGAAGTTTTGGCTCATCCACAAAATCAATTCTTCGCTCAAGCGGCTGATGTGCACCATGCAAATGCTGGAAGCGGCGCTGAATTCCATGGCGAAATCGCGGTCGCTCACGCCATCCAAACTGTTTTGGCAGATTTGTGGCTCACCATGTGCGTCCACCATGCCAATGGCTTTGGCCACACGTGCGCGGTCTAAGGGATAGCCTGTACCTGCCAAGGCTGCAGATCCCAATGGCAAGCGGTTGGTGCGGCGGCGCACGTCTGCCATACGCTCGGCATCGCGGGCAAACATTTCGACATAGGCAAGCAAGTGGTGCGCAAAGCTCACAGGTTGGGCCACTTGCAAGTGGGTAAAGCCGGGCATCACTGTTTCAGTATGTTGTTCGGCAACCGACAACAAAGCGCGTTGTAACTCCGATAGCAAACCGATGATCAAGTCTATTTCACCGCGCAACCACAAACGTACATCGGTAGCCACTTGGTCGTTGCGGCTGCGGCCAGTATGCAAACGTTTGCCAGCGTCGCCCACCAACTGGGTCAAGCGGGCTTCGATATTGAGGTGTACGTCTTCGAGTGCTAACTTCCATTCGAAACTGCCGTTTTCAATCTCGGTCCAAATTTGCGCCATGCCTTTGGCAATAGCGCTATGGTCTTCTTTAGAAATAATGCCTTGGTGGCACAACATTTCGGCATGCGCCAAACTGGCAGTGATGTCGGCTTGCCACAAGCGCTTGTCGAAGAAGACGCTGGACGTGTAGCGCTGAACCAGTTCGCTCATGGGTTCAGAAAACAGCGCCGACCACGCTTGGGATTTTTTGTCGAGTTGGTTTTGTGACATTCCCTGATTTTATGGGGTGCGACTGCTACCATTTGCACCTTCTTATTCACCCCAGTCGCTTATTTGCCATGCGCGTGATCGTGACCCGCCCCGAAACCGATGCGCAAGCATGGCTTACCGCTATCCAAAAGGCTGGTCATGAGGCTGTCTATCTGCCATTGATTGAGATCGGGCCTGCGCCAGATACACAAGCGGTAGCCCTCGCGTGGCAGCAATGGCAGCGTTGGCAAGCGGTGATGTTTGTTAGCGCCCAAGCAGTGCGCATGTTTTTTGCGCAACGGCCAATGCAAGCTGGCCCAAGATTTTGGGCTACTGGACCTGGAACCCGACAGGCGTTGTTAGAAGCTGGCGTTGCTGCAAATTGCATAGATGCTCCCAGCGCAGATTCCGCACAGTTTGATTCCGAGGCTTTGTGGCAAGTTGTATCGCGATCGCTCAAAAAACAAGGGCCTGTATTGATCGTGCGTGGAAACGAAGATTCTCCAGAAAGTAGTGCGATAACAACTGCGCACCCAAACCCAAGCAATAACCAACCCGCCAACCCCCAAGGCGTAGGTCGCGATTGGTTGGCGCAACAAATCGTTGAAGCTGGCGCGAGTGTCGAATTCGTAGTCGCCTATTCGCGTCGTCCACCGCAGTGGAGCGTCCAACAATTAGATATAGCCAAGCAAGCAGCCTCCGATAGCAGCGTTTGGTGTTTCAGCAGTTCGCAAGCTGTTTTGCATTTGCAAGCGCAGCTCCCTGATGTGCAATGGGATCAAGCCCGCTGTGTCACAACACACGCACGCATAGCGCAAACGGCGCATGAGGTGGGTTTTGTCAAGGTTGTGCAAGCGCGACCTGTACTGTCAGATGTGATGGCCTCATTAGAATCCTTGGCATGACGCCAGAACCTGCAGACAACCCAACTTCTACTACCAGCACAGATGTGCCAACGGACGCTAAAAAGTCTGCTTGGCAAGGTCAGTTTGCTAAGTGGGCCTTTGCTGGCGTTACAGCATTGGCATTGATCGGTGCATTGGTCTCTGTCTGGACGGTATTCAAACTCAACGGCATCCAAGAAATATTGGCCAAGCAAACATCGGATGTGTCCACCCAAGCGGTAGAAGCGCGGGTGAGTGCCAAGCAAGCAGAAGAATTGGCGCGCGACACAGCGGCGCGCTTAGCAGTGACAGATGCTAAGTTGAGCGAAGTGGCACTGCAACGCGCGCAACTAGAAGACTTGATGCAAAGCTTGTCGCGTTCGCGTGACGAAAACCTGGTGGTCGATATCGAGTCTGCCGTCCGTCTTGCACAACAACAATCGCAACTCACGGGCAGCGTGCAACCGCTGTTGGCGGCATTGCAGTCGTCGCAAATGCGTTTGACCAAAGTGGCGCAACCACGATTAGCGCCCTTGTTGCGCGCCATTGTGCGAGATATCGAGCAGATCAAAGCGACCCCTGTGACGGACACTCCCACATTGCTGATCAAAATTGATGAGTTGGTGCGTGCGGTAGATAACTTGGTCTTGCTCAATGCAGTTGGCGCGTCTGCCGTTAGCAATGCTTCTGCAAAGCCCGCTACTGCCCCTGATACCTTAAGCTGGGCCCGAGCCATCAGCATGAGTTGGTGGGAAAAAATGCTCAACGACTTGTGGCGCAATGCGCAAGGTTTGGTGCGCATCAGTCGAATAGACCGTCCAGAAGCCAGTTTGTTAGCACCTGAGCAAAGCTACTTTGTGCGTGAAAACCTCAAACTGCGTTTACTCAATGTGCGTTTGGCTGTGTTGGCGCGGCATTTTGAGTCGGCCCAAGCCGATATGAACCAAGTCACGCGCGATTTGAATAAATACTTTGATGTGGCCAGCGGCCAAGGCCCATTGACCTTGGCTTTGGCGCGCGAAGTCTTGGCGCAATCGAAGAACACCGAGATACCGCGCATCGATGCCACTTTGGCTGCGTTGACCACTGCAGCGGCAGGACGCTGATATGAAAGCTGCTTTGTGGTTAGTAGCCTTGTTTGGCGTGGCCGTGGCCACCGCCTTGCTCTTGGGTGGCAACCAAAGCACGGTCACACTGTTTTGGCCTCCCCATCGGATTGATGTGTCTTTTAATTTGGTGTTGCTGCTGTTGTTGGGCAGTTTTGTTGGTTTGCATTTGGCTTGGCGCACCCTCTCTGCCTTGTTTGCTTTGCCCCACCAAGCGCGACGTTGGCGTTTGCAACAAAAAGAACGCGCCATGCACGGCGCCATGACAGACGCCTTGTTACATATGTTGACGGGGCGCTACGTGCGTTCGGTCAAAGCGGCAGAACAGGTTTTGCAAATCAGCGAGGCCTTGCAGTCAGTAAAACAATTGGGTGACACCTTGCCCAAGCATTTGCCACCGATGCAAATCTTGGCGCATCTGATTGCCGCTGAAAGTGCCCATGCCTTGCGAGACCGCGAACTGCGTACCTCACACTTTGATGCTGCGATTTCTTTGGGCCATGGACAAACCTCTGGCGAATTGGAAGAAACCATGGAAGCCGCCCAACTAGGCGCAGCGCGTTGGGCCTTGAATGACCGAGAACCCGAGCAAGCCATGCAATGGCTAGATGGCATCAAGCAAGGTGCGGCTAGACGCACTTTGGCTTTGCGCTTGCGCCTCAAAGCGACCCGCTTGAACCGGCAGCACACCATTGCTTTGGATACAGCGCGGCTGCTCAAGAAACATGGCGCGTTTTCAGAAACAGCGGCCAATAGTTTGATTCGTGAATTGGTGATGGCGCATTTGAACGACGCCCACGACAGCGCGCAATTGCAAACCGCATGGGGCCAACTGGAAGTCAGCGAACGTGAAGCGCCCGAGGTGGTGTTGCACGCAACACAACGTTTGCACAAATTAGGAGCGCCTGCGACGGAGGTGATGCCTTGGCTTACTCCCTTGTGGAACCGCATGGTGCAACAACCCGACAGTTGCGCGCCTTCTATGCGCCACCGAATCGTTTTAGAGCTGAGCCGCACCTTGTTGATGGTGCCGCCAGACGCAGATTGGCTAGCCAGCATTGACCGCGCCAGACAAACCTATCCACGCTGGGTGGAGTTGCAGTTCCTGGCTGGCATGGTGTGTTGGCACCACGCCTTGTGGGGCAAGGCCCAACAAATGTTGGAAATGGCAGCGCCGCAACTCATGCAAGCGGAGTTGCAACGCCAAGCATGGCGCACGTTGGCGCTTTTGGCCGAGCACAAAGAAGAAACGGCTCGTGCCCAGATTTACTGGAAACGCGCCGCTGATGTGGTGGTGACTTAGTCTGGTTGCCAAGCCCCCACTTGATGGGGTTGTGTGCTTAGACCAATTCTTTGCGGGTCTCGACCAAGACCAAAGGACCTTCGTCTAAAACAACAGGATCTGGTCTTGGGCGTGGCACATGCACGGGCTTTGGCTCTGCTGCAATGGCCGCTTGAACAGTCGCAATGCGCGCCGCGTCTGAATTCACCCATTCCAAACCACTGCTTTGTGCAATCGCTTGCAACTCTGGCAATGAGAGGCTGAAGTGCTGAACTTTGGGCATGCTGGCGCGTGCCGCTGTTGCGCTGGTAGTTGCAGTGTTTGCGAGTGGTTTTTGCGCATGGCCAGAAGTGCCCGCACCTTGGCCACGTTGGTTGGACGCATCAGCAGGCTGATTGTCAAACCCTAGTTGCTCTTGTGCAGCGCCTTCTTGGCGATCGGTGCGCTCACCGCCGCGTTCGCGGCGGTCGCGTCCGTAGCGGTCGCGTGAGCGGCGTTCGCGGCGTTCACCGTTGTTGTCTGCACCTGCATCGTCGTTAGCCTGCGGCGCTTCGGTAGAAGACAAGCCAGTAGGTGTATCGGTTTGTGCGGATTCGTCATGTCGTGGACGCTCGTTGCGGCGGTTTTCGCCGCGCGGTGCGCGCTCACGGCGTGGGGCTTCGCTGCGGTTTGTCGCTTCGCCGGCATCGCCGTTGTCTTCACGCGCAATGCGTTCGTTGCGTGCCTTGGCGCGCATCTCGGCTTGTGCTTGCAGGGTGTCTTCTGGACCGCCCACTTGGCTAGTGGCTTCGGTGTTGTTGGGCAAGTTGGACTCGTTGGTCGCATTGCCTGCTCCAGCGCCAGTGCCATTGCGTCTGCCGCGTCCGCGTTCTTGACGCGGTGCGCGACCTTCCGGGGTGCTCTCGTTGGCGCCATCGGCACGCTCTGTGCGTTCGCCACGCTCATTGCGGTTACCGCGCTCAGCGCGTTCACCACGTTCTGGGCGATCACCGCCACGGGCGGGGCGTTCGTTACGACCTTCTTCGGTGCGTTCGGCACGGTCACCACCACGGCCGCCGCGTCCACCGCGACCACCACGTGCGTTGCGTCCGCCTTCACGGCCTTCGCGCTTGTCGTCTTTTTTGTCTGCGGGTTTTTTGCTATCGGTGGCAGGGGCATCTGCTTTGTCGCCGCTGAACAAGCCTTTGATCCACGAGAAGAAGCCCTTTTCAGCAGGTGCTTTTTCCTCGGCGGCAGCTTTGTGTGGGCTGCGCTTGGGTTGGGCAGGTGCTCTAGGCTCTGCAATCGGCGCTGGCAAGTCAGGTAATACGCCTTTGATGACAGGCGTTTGTTTGTTGGTGGGCTCTTGTGAGCGACGTGTGACAGCAGTCGGATCTTCGAATTCCTCTGCCATTTTGTAGCTAGCTTCGATGCGGTCTAAGCGTGGATCGTCGTGCTTCAAGCGCTCCAACTTGTAGTTAGGCGTTTCGAGCGTTTTATTGGGAACCAACAAGACATTCAAGCGTTGTTGGATTTCGATCTTGGCGATTTCGGTACGCTTTTCGTTCAACAAGAATGAGGCAACTTCGACAGGCACCTGCGCGTAAACCGCGGCGGTGTTTTCTTTCATTGACTCTTCTTGGATGATGCGCAAGATTTGCAAAGCCGAGCTTTCGGTGTCGCGCACATGGCCCGAACCGCCGCAGCGTGGGCAAGGAATAGAAGCACCTTCGGACAGCGCAGGACGCAGGCGTTGGCGACTCATTTCCATCAAGCCGAATTTGCTGATGGTGCCAAATTGCACGCGTGCACGGTCTTGACGCAGGGCGTCGCGCAGGCGGTTTTCAACATCACGGCGGTTACGGCTCTCGTCCATGTCGATGAAGTCGATGACGATCAGTCCACCCAAATCGCGCAAACGCATTTGTCGCGCGACTTCGTCAGCGGCTTCGAGGTTGGTGCGGGTTGCAGTCTCTTCGATGTCGCCGCCTTTGATGGAGCGCGCCGAGTTGACGTCGACGGAGACCAAAGCCTCAGTGTGGTCGATCACGATCGCACCGCCCGAAGGCAAGGTGACCGTGCGGGCATAAGCCGACTCAATTTGGTGCTCGATCTGGAAGCGGCTGAACAGCGGTGTTTCATCACGGTAGCGTTTGACGCGTGCGGCATGCTCAGGCATGACGTGGGCCATGAACTGTTGCGCTTGGTCGTAGATGTCGTCGGTATCGATCAGGATGTCGCCGATATCGTTGTTGAAGTAATCGCGGATCGCGCGAATCACCAAACTCGACTCTTGGTAAATCAAGAACGCGCCTTTGGTGCCACTGGCACCGTCGATCGCGCCCCAGAGTTTGAGTAAGTAGTTCAAGTCCCACTGCAGTTCGGGCGCGCTGCGTCCGATGCCTGCGGTGCGGGCGATGATGGACATGCCGTTGGGGTATTCCAACTGGTCCATCGCTTCTTTGAGTTCTGCGCGGTCGTCACCTTCGATGCGACGGCTGACGCCACCGCCACGGGGGTTGTTGGGCATCAGGACCACATAGCGACCCGCCAAGCTGATGAAAGTGGTGAGCGCTGCGCCTTTGTTGCCGCGTTCTTCTTTCTCGACCTGCACCAGCATTTCGACGCCTTCTTTGATGACGTCTTGGATGCGCGCTTGGCTCACCGACACGCCAGCGGCGAAATACTGTTTGGAGATTTCTTTAAATGGCAAAAAGCCGTGGCGGTCTTCGCCGTAGTCAACGAAGCATGCTTCGAGCGAGGGCTCGACGCGTGTCACGACTGCTTTGTAGATATTGCCTTTGCGCTGTTCGCGGCCTTCGATTTCGATTTCGTAGTCGAGGAGTTTTTGTCCGTCGACGATTGCCAAGCGGCGTTCTTCTGCCTGGGTGGCGTTAATGAGCATCCGTTTCATGGAGCGTACCTTCACATTTCTTAAACATCACAGGCCCATGACGGGCCAACGATGCCAGAGAGGACGTCAAAAAACGAAGGGAATTGCCGTGGCGACCGTCAAGGCGTGCGCTTGTGTGCGCAGCCGACGGAGGGTGGGCGCGTGGATGAGAGCGGGTTCGGAGATAAATTTCGCGACAACCATGGGATTGCTAACTCGCTGTAATCCGCTGATGAGGCTCTTTCAAGGACCTCACCAACTTGGGGGTATTCCATTTCAGTGTTTTCTGAGCGTCTGCTCAACTTTTGGGGCGTTTGGCCATCCAGTCTCTTTGGTACTGGGTCTGCGAAACGGGCCCAAAAGGGGCATCGACCTCACCGCGGTGCTCTGTCCGTGCTCTAATCTCAGTTAAATCAAGCACTTACAAGCACACGCTGGTGAAACACATTATAGGGGCTATCCACCCAGCCCCAGACCCTTCAGTGAAAACCCTAGCCGTGGACGACGACTCGGCAGGGCAGCGACTCGACAATTTTTTGATGCGCCATCTCAAAGGGGTGCCCAAAACCCATGTATATCGCATCATCCGTTCGGGCGAAGTGCGGGTGAACAAGGGGCGCGCCTCGGCGGACCATCGGATCGAGGCGGGTGACTTGATCCGCGTCCCGCCTGTTCGTATCTCCGCCCAAGTACAAGCCAAAGAAGACGCACCTGCCCCTGCCCGCGAGTTCGAGGTGCTGATGGAAGATGAGGCTTTGATCGCCATCGATAAACCCGCCGGTGTGGCGGTGCATGGCGGCAGTGGCGTGAGTTTTGGGGTAATTGAGCAACTGCGCCGTGCGCGGCCGGCTAGTTTGAATTTGGAACTTGTGCACCGCTTAGACCGTGAAACCTCGGGCGTGCTGCTGATTGCTAAAAAGCGCAGTGCGCTCAAGCATTTGCAAGACCAATTTCGCGACCGTGAAACCGGCAAGACTTATTTGGCCTTGGTCTTGGGCTTGTGGCCCTCGAACAAAAAAGTGATCGATGTGCCTCTATTTAAATACACCGTGGCCACCGGTGAAGGCGAAGGGGAGCGTCGCGTCAAAGTGGTGGGCAAGGACGACCCCAATGGTCAGCGCGCTATCACTTTGGTGCGCGTGGCGCGCACGGTTGGGCCTTACACCCTGTTGGAAGTGACGATCAAGACGGGGCGTACCCACCAAATTCGTGTGCACTTGGCTAGCCAAGGGCATCCGGTCGCGGGTGACGACAAATACGGCGACTTTGAGCAAAACAAGCAGTTGCAAAAGCTGGGCCTTAAGCGTATGTTTTTGCATGCATGGCAATTGAAGTTTCAGCATCCGGTGAGTGCACGACCCGTCACCGTCAAAGCCCCACTGCCAGCGGCTCTGCAACAATTTATCGATTCCGTGCAACCTCCTGTACCCCTATGAGCACAGTGCCAAAGACCCGGCAATTTGATTTGATCGCCTTCGATTGGGATGGCACTTTGTTTGATTCGACGCAAATCATCACGCGGTGTATTCAAGCGGCTGTTCAAGATGTGGGTGGCGCCAAGCCCAGCGATACGGCAGCCGCTTATGTGATCGGTATGGCACTCATGCCCGCCTTGGCCCACGCTGCACCCGATGTGCCTAAAGAAAAATATCCTTTGTTGGGCGAACGCTACCGTTTCCATTACCAACA
>CAIRQX010000122.1 GCA_903880855.1 uncultured Burkholderiales bacterium
CTACACCCCGGTGACAACTGGATGATGCATGTGGTGGCCGAGCAAATTCAACCCGGCGATATCGTGGTCGCGGCAATCACTGCTGACAACTGCGATGGATTTTTTGGTGATTTGCTAGCAACGTCTTTCATGGCGCGTGGCGCCAAAGCTTTGGTGATTGATGCAGGTGTCCGCGATGTGCGTGAACTGACTTCCATGGGATTTCCCGTTTGGAGCAAAGGCATTAGCGCTAAGGGCACGATCAAAGCCACGATCGGTTCTGTCAATATTCCTGTGGTGTGTGCAGGCGTAAACATCGAACCTGGCGATGCGGTGGTGGCCGACGATGACGGCGTAGTGGTGGTGCCAGCAGCGTGGGCGCAAAAAGTGGCAGACGCAGCTGAAGCCAGGGAAGCCAATGAGGGCGAGAAGCGCGTCAAATTGGCCGCTGGTGAATTTGGGTTAGATATGTACAAGATGCGCGAGTCCCTTGAAAAAGCGGGTTTGCGCTATATCGACTAACAGCATGCAGCTGATTCAACGCATTTTTGCTATTGCACTAAGCACTAGCCTATTGGTTGGTGCTTTGATGCTGAGCGGATGCGCGTCCTTGAATGCGACAAGTGCCAGTATTCCTAGTGTTTCACCGCAGACCAAAAACACTTTGGCACCAACGGGTGTTTTGCGTGTGGGTGTCTATCTGGGCAGTCCAACTTCTTTAGTACGCGTACGACCTAGCGGAGAATCTTTGGGTATTGCCTTAGAGCTTGGAAAAGCTTTGGGACGGCAACTGGGTGTTCCGGTTCAAGTGGTTGAATTTTCCCGCGTGGCTGAAGTCATTGCAGCCATCAAAGACGAGAGAGTCGATATGACTTTCACCAATGCCACGGCTGCGAGAGCGAAAGAGATTGACTTCACAGCACCATTGGTGCAATTGGAGTTGGGTATTTTGGTCCCCACCAATACATCGATTAAAAATTTTAGTGACGTGGATAAACAAGGCGTTCGACTGGGTGTCAGCCAAGGCAGCTCTTCGCAATCGGTTTTAGGGCAACGCCTTAAGCAAACGACGATTGTTCCAGTCCCCTCTTTAGAGGTGGCTGCCAGTAAATTGCAAAACAAAGAGTTGGATGCTTTTGCAACCAACAAGGGCATCTTGTTCGAATTGAATGAAAAGCTCTCAGGCTTTCAAGTATTGCAAGACCGCTGGGGCTTGGAAAATCTTGCTATCGCTATTCCTAAAGGAAGGCAAGATGGCTTGCCTTTTCTGAATGTTTTCGCCCAAAAAGTCCGTGAAAACGGTCAACTGGATCTCATGATCAAACGCGCAGGCCTGCGCGGTATGACTAAGCAACTTATCACTGAACAGGAATCACCATGACTTTCTTTAAGCGGTTCATAGCCCTCATTGGTTTGGCTCTATGCATGGGAGGTACGTTTGCACAAAGCTACCCTAACAAACCTATCAAAGTCATCGTGGGCTACGCCGCAGGTGGCGCGGTTGACATAGTGGCGCGCACGATCGGGCAAAGTATTTCTGGTCCTTTGGGGCAGCCCGTAGTGGTAGAGAATAAGCCGGGTGCAGGAACCAATATCGCGGTGAAAGCCACCATCACTGCTGAGCCTGATGGCTACACCCTAATGATGGCCGCCAATGCTTTGGCTGCCAATATGTCTTTGTATCAACCCGCACCATTTGATGCAGAGCGAGATTTGGTCGCTGTGTCGCTGATTGGCCGAGTACCCGTGGTGATTGCTGCCAATGCCAATGCGCCATTCAACAACGCCAAACAATTGATCGATGCTGCCAAAGGCAAACCCAATAGCATTGCCTATGGCTCTCCTGGAAATGGTTCAACCCCGCATATGGCAATTGAATTGTTTGCACGCGCTGCGGGTATTGATTTACAACACATCCCTTACCGAGGTGGTTCACCAGCTATTACGGACGTGATTGGCGGGCAGTTGCCTTTGGTTGCAGTCAATGCCCTAGAAGTCTTGCCCCACGTCAAAAGTGGCAAGCTCAAAGTGTTAGCAGTATTGAGCCCTAATCGCAGTTCAATCTTTCCAGATGCGCCGACGATTGCTGAATCTGGTTTTCCTGGCTTTGAGGCATCCGTTTGGTATGGCTTGGTAGCGCCTGCCGCAACACCCAAACCCATCGTGCAAAAACTGTATGAAGAAGTGCAAAAAGCATTGCAAACCAAAGAAGTGCGTGAACGCATGAATGCCGTGGGTGGTGAAGTTGTGCCAGGCAGCGCTGAGATGTTCACTAATTTGATCCGATCTGAGCGTGCGCGTTACAGCAAGTTAGTGCGCGAGGCGAATATTCAACCTGATTAAATTGATTGAGAAAGACGACATGGAGTTTCAAAAAACAGCCGGATGGCTAGATTGGTACAGCGGCCCTAGCAAGCCAACATTCAAGCTACCTGCAGGCGCAGTAGATGCCCATTGCCATGTGTTTGGCCCTGGCGCAGAGTTTCCCTACGCACCCGAGCGCAAGTACACGCCTTGCGATGCGTCTAAACACCAGTTGTATGCATTGCGCGACCACTTAGGCTTTGCACGCAATGTCGTGGTGCAGGCCACTTGTCATGGTGCAGACAACAGAGCCATGGTCGACGCCTTGGTGCAATCTAACGGTAAAGCACGCGGTGTAGCTACTGTCAAACGCAGCGTGAGTGACGCGGAAATACAAGCGATGCACGATGCGGGTGTGCGGGGTGTGCGTTTCAACTTTGTCAAACGTTTAGTGGACTTCACCCCCAAAGACGAATTGCTGGAGATTGCGACCCGTATTAAAAAATGGGGTTGGCATGTAGTGATTTATTTCGAAGCAGTTGACCTGCCCGAGTTGTGGGACTTCTTCACCGCATTACCTACCACCGTGGTGGTAGACCACATGGGGCGCCCGGATGTGGATAAACCTGTCGACGGTCCTGAATTTGAATTGTTTGTGAGGTTCATGCGCGAACACAGCAATGTGTGGAGCAAAGTGACTTGCCCAGAGCGTTTATCTGTAAAAGGGCCTAAAGCCCTGAACGGAGAAAAAAACGCCTACCAAGACGTGATTCCTTTTGCCAAGCGTATCGTGCAAGAGTTCCCAGACCGTGTGTTGTGGGGCACCGATTGGCCACACCCCAACTTGAAAGACCACATGCCAGATGACGGGTTGCTGGTCGATTTCATTCCCCACATAGCACCGACTGCAGAGTTACAAAAGAAATTGCTGGTCGACAACCCTATGCGTTTGTATTGGCCTGAGGAGACATAAATGGCTTTAGATAAACCTTACTTAGATGTGCCTGGCACCATTATTTTTGATGCGGAGCAATCGCGCAAAGGCTATTGGATCAACCAGTTTTGTATGTCTTTGATGAAAGCAGAGAACCGCGAAAAATTCAAAGCCAACGAGCGTGCTTACCTAGACGGTTGGCCTATGACCGAAGAACAAAAGCAAGCGGTATTGGCGCGTGATTTGAACTGGTGCATGCGCACAGGTGGCAATATTTATTTCCTGGCCAAGATTGGCGCGACGGATGGCAAGAGTTTTCAGCAAATGGCAGGTTCTATGACCGGTATGACCGAAGACGAATACCGCAACATGATGGTCAGTGGTGGCCGCTCCGTCGAAGGCAACCGTTATATCGGCGAAGACGGTACTGCCCAAGCCCAGCACCAACCCCAAGGCTCTGCTGGCAAAGCATCTGCATAAAAGTCATACATAGAAAGCACACAGAGATGGCAAAAATTACCGCATCGGTTTACACCTCGCATGTTCCTGCGATAGGCGCAGCGCTGGATTTAGGTAAAACGCACGAGCCCTATTGGCAACCTGTATTTGAAGGCTATGAATACGGCAAGCAGTGGATGAAAGACAACAAGCCTGACGTCATCTTCTTGGTCTTCAATGACCATGCAACAGCATTTAGTTTGGACATGATTCCTACCTTCGCTATAGGAACGGCAGCTGAGTACCAACCTGCCGACGAAGGTTGGGGGCCACGCCCAGTACCTGTTGTCAAAGGCCATCCAGAGTTGGCTTCACACATTGCGCAATCCGTTATCCAACAAGACTTCGATCTCACCATCGTCAACAAAATGGATGTAGACCATGGTTTGACCGTACCTTTGTCATTGATATGTGGCCAACAAGATCCCATCAAAGGCGCTTGGCCTTGTCCCGTCATTCCTTTTGCGGTGAACGTTGTGCAATACCCAGTGCCTAGCGGTCAGCGTTGTTTTAACTTAGGCCAAGCCATTCGCAAAGCGGTAGAAAGTTATGACGAAGACCTCAATGTGCATATTTGGGGAACGGGCGGCATGAGCCACCAATTGCAAGGTGCGCGTGCAGGTTTGATTAACCGCGCATGGGACAACCAATGGTTAGACATGATGATCAATGACCCTGTGGCTTGTGCCCAAGTGCCGCATATTGACTATGTGCGCGAAGCGGGCAGCGAAGGCATTGAGCTGGTGATGTGGTTGATTGCACGCGGTGCCATGTCAGATGTAAACGACGGCAAAGTCACTGGCATTGCCCCCAAACTCGCCAAGCGTTTCTACCATGTGCCTGCATCCAATACCGCGGTTGGCCATGCTATTTTGGAATGTCAGTAATTGTTAAATTTTGGAGAAACACACTATGTCTAAAACCATCAAAGTGGCGCTCGCAGGTGCGGGTGCTTTTGGCATCAAGCACTTAGACGGTATCAAAAATATCGACGGCGTGGAAGTCGTATCACTCATCAGCCGCGAGCTAGAAAAAACCAAAGAAGTTGCTAGTAAATACGGCATCAAGCATGTGACGACCAAACTGGAAGACAGCTTGGCTTTGCCAGAAGTCGATGCTGTCATTTTGTGTACCCCCACACAAATGCATGCGGCCCAAAGTATTGCTTGCTTGAAAGCAGGCAAACACGTGCAAGTGGAAATTCCTTTAGCAGATAGTTGGAAAGACGCTGAATCGGTAGTGGCTTTGGCCAAAGAAAAAGGCTTGGTTGCCATGTGCGGACACACCCGCCGCTTTAACCCCAGCCACCAATATGTGCACAACAAAGTGAAAGCAGGGGAGTTCAATATCCAGCAAATGGATGTGCAAACCTATTTCTTTCGCCGTACCAATATGAATGCGCTTGGCCAAGCCCGTAGTTGGACTGATCACTTGTTGTGGCACCACGCTGCGCATACGGTCGATTTGTTCGCTTACCAAGCAGGTAGCCCGATTGTCAAAGCCAATGCGGTGCAAGGGCTGATTCATCCAACGCTTGGTATTGCTATGGATATGAGCATCCAGTTGAAAGCAGCTAACGGTGCAATTTGCACTTTGAGTTTGTCTTTTAACAACGATGGTCCTTTGGGTACGTATTTCCGCTACATCGGTGACAACGCAACTTACCTAGCGCGTTACGACGATCTGTACACTGGAAAAGAAGAACAGATCGATGTGTCCAAAGTGGCTGTGTCTATGAACGGTATCGAACTACAAGACCGCGAGTTCTTTGGCGCGATCAAGGAAGGCCGTGAACCCAACTCCAGCGTGTCGCAGGTGTTGCCTTGTTACAAGGTGTTGCATGAATTAGAGTTGCAACTCAATAGCTAATTTTATAAAAACGGTAAAGGTGAATTGGCATGTCATTACTTGGAGAGGCTGCAATTGCTATGTGGTGGGATATAGATCCCAGCATCCGTAGAGAGTTTGAACATTGGCACTCCCATGAACACTTTCCTGAGCGACTCAGTATTCCAGGATTTTTAAGAGGTTCACGTTGGGCGCAGGTAGATGGAGGAAAAGGTTTTTTCATCATGTATGAACTCGATCTATACGCATCTTTATCTTCACCACATTACTTGGAGCGATTAAATAAGCCAACACCTTGGTCAACTAAGCTGATGCCCTATCACATCAATATGGTGCGTAGCCAATGTCGTGTGTTGGAGAGTAGGGGAGGGGCTACGGCTAGTTATGCACTTACTTTGCGGTTATCACCTAAAAGTGAAAAAGAGTCTGATTTGCGTAAGTATTTGAAAACCTTCTTTGATAAAACTGTGTGGCAAGCAGGTATCACTGCTGCACACCTTTTGCATACGCAAACTCCAGCAATTGCACAAACCAAGGAGCAAGAGATTCGAGGTGGCAATGATCAAACCGCTGATTGGATCGTAGTTGTTACGGGTTACGAAACCGAAGCTTTGAATACTTTGTTAAAAACCGATTTGTCTGAACGCGCATTAGCCAAAGTTGGTGCTGATGGGCCATTGGTCAGTGGGCTTTATTCTTTGTCCTATACGGCTATGGCGAGTGATGTGCAAGATATAGCGCAACTTCGACCCGATAAGGTATCACTCAATTAGATCCCTTTAAAGTTTGGTAGTAGCGAATGGTTTCGCGAATACCCTCTAACAAACTCTTTTCGGTTCCTAAAGGTAGCAAGCCATTGTTGTATTCGTTGACTGAGTTAGCTGCACTTGGAAGCGGTGAACCTTCGCAGCTTACGTGCGCATTGGGGACTACGAGGTGAATAGCCGCAACAACTTCTTGCATAGTGGCGATGTGACCTGTCAGATTGAGAGTATGTGCGCCTGTGAAAGTAGATTTCACTGCGGCTTCATAGGCCGCGGCGACATCATCTACATACACCATGCCTGCACTACCTGTGAAGGGGATCGCGTAAGTTTCTCCCAAAGCTGCAGCTCGGCAAGCTAAAGAGGGGCCTGCGCTTAATCCGCTATCTCTGCCAGGCCCATACACCACAAATGGGCGCATACCGATACTGGCAATATGGTGGTCTTCCCAGAATGCCCTGGCGCTTCCTTCGTTCGCAAGTTTGTATGCGCCGTAATGCGTAGTTGGAAATGGCACTTGACCATCAGCAGGACCAAAAACTCCCCCGCTGCTCGTATAAATCACGCGCGCAATGCTGTGCTGTCTGGCAGCTTCAAACACATTCAGGGTGCCCATCACATTGATTTGCGCTCCCCTTAGTGGATCTTGTCGACACATGGGTGTAAGGACTCCAGCTAAATGCACAATGGCATGGCAATCTCTCGCAGCTAAGAGAACGTCTTTGCTATTTGCAATATCTCCCTCCCTCCATTCGATCGATTGAGCTAGTTGATTACCAGCCAGCGTTTGTATACGATCCCGTGAAAGATGGGTATCCATAATCCTTACTGGGAAGCCTGCAAGAAGCAATCGCTTTGCAACCCAAGCGCCCAAGAATCCGCCTCCCCCAGTGATCAGTATGCGCATAAAGTCCACCTCTTTTGAAATATTGATTATTTAGTAGGTCAAGGTTAACTGGGAATTTAAGATAAAAATGAGCAGATACATTGATCGAGGGCTTTCCCCGATGCTGAGTTCCATTCAACCCAATATGCTGTGAGATCGGTCTATTTTGTAAGCGCAACATCAGGAGTAAGACAAATGAATTTTTCCCAACAACGCAGAAAATTAGTTCAATCGGGAGCGATTTTGACGGCCTCCAGTCTGATGCCTCTTGCTTTTGCGCAGAACAAGATCCCATTGATTTTTTCTGAAACCATGACGGATCAAGATATTCGTGCGAAATTGTTGGTTGAAAAATTTGGACCATCGCTTGGTGCAGATTTCGAATTCAAGCCCTATTTTGGAGCTACTTTGTTCAAACAAGGGACAGAGATTGTGGCAATGCAGCGTGGTAACTTGGACATGGGAGCGTTGTCGGTATCCGATATTCAACGCCAAATTCCAGAGTGGGGCATCGTGGGTGCGCCTTATGTGTTCCGCGATTTAGCGCATATGCAGAAAACATTTGCAAGCGATATCGGACAAGATTTATTCAAGATGTCTGAAGAAAAAATGGGCATCAAGATGCTGGCTGTCTACTACATTGGCACGCGCCATGTCAGCACACGTTTGAAGAAAAAAATTAACAAACCTGCTGACTTGACAGGTGTGAAGTTGCGTATGCCAGCAGGCGAGGGGTGGCAATTTATTGGTACTGCGCTAGGAGCTAACCCAGTACCTGTGGCCTTTACCGAGGTTTATACGGCATTGCAAAGTGGCGCGATAGATGCCCAAGATAACCCGATGCCATTGACTAAGACCATGAAGTTCCATGAAGTCTTATCTCAACTCGTTTTGACTAATCATTTGGTAAATTTCAATATTTTGTCGGTTCGGAAAACCAAATGGGATACCTTGTCAGCAGCTCAAAAGCAGCGCTTGCAGGCATCGGCAGATGAAGTCTCTGCCCTGATCACGGCACAAATGGTGAAAGAAGAATCTGAGCTTGTGACATTTTTTAAATCACAAGGATTAGATGTCTACACGCCCGATACCAAAGCATTTCGTGATAACGCCATTGATATCATCAAGAAATCAAAATACATCAGTGAGTGGAAGCCCGGAATGCTAGAGAAAATTAGCGCACTCTAAATAAACGTTATGTTTAAAACGCTAGACAGAGCGGGCCTCTTCTTATTGGCGCGTTCTGAGAATGTTGCCGCGGTATTGATGTGCACAATGATGGGTTCATTCTTGTACCAAGTCATCTCGCGTTATGTCTTCAATAATGCAACGCCTTGGGCGGAAGAAATTTGTGTCATTTGCTGGGTTTGGTCCGTGTTGTGGTGTTCGGCTTTTGTCGCGCGTCCAGACGATGACATACGTATAGATCTGATCACCGTTGCCGTTTCTCCGATGACAAGGCGTGTCATTGAGGGGGCTTGTAGCTTGGCCATCATCATCCTGTTCGTTATTGGCCTGCCAGGGGCTTGGAGTTATGTGACCTTTATGAAGGTTGAGACGACAGCGGCTTTAGGCTGGCGATTCAACTGGGTATTTTCTGTCTATATTCTTTTTGGCTGTGCCGTCATCGTTCGTCAATCATGGGCGTTGTGGTTTTCTATTACAGGACGGGGAAAGATGCGATATGTCGAAGGCAGAGAGGCCGCTGAAATATGAGTTTTATCCAAAGTCCATTCGGACTCACAGTATTGATGATTTTAGGCTTGACGATGTTTGGAGCTCCGATTGGTTTGTCAATGATTGGGGCTTCCATCTTCTATCTCTTTTTTGTGGGGCAAGACATCGGTATTGCCGCTGAACAACTCTTGCAAGGTATATACAACAGTTACACATTGCTCTCAGTACCACTATTCATCATTGCAGCGAACTTTATGTCACTAGGTGCAATGAGTGACAAGCTGATGCAGTTTTGTAACGCCTTGGTAGGGCGTTTTCGCGGTGGTATGGGGCATGTCAACGTGATCTCCAGTTTAATATTTGCAGGCATGTCAGGTTCTGCTGTAGCTGATGCAGTGGGCATTGGTAAGTTGACTATTGAGATGATGGTTAAAGATGGGCGCTACACGCCTAGCTATGCTGCAGCTATAACTGCCGCTACTGCAGTCATTGGTCCCATCATTCCGCCATCTATTCCTATGGTGTTGTACGCATTAGTATCAGATGCGTCTATTGGATATTTGTTTTTAGCTGGGGTGATCCCCGGAATTTTGATGGCCTTAGTTATGTCTATCGTCAACTGGCGTATGGCGATAAAACATAACTTTCCAGTTGAGGCGCCCGTTCCTTTGCGTGAATTGCCACGGATTA
The DNA here is from genome assembly GCA_903880855.1 of uncultured Burkholderiales bacterium. Classification (GTDB taxonomy): domain Bacteria; phylum Pseudomonadota; class Gammaproteobacteria; order Burkholderiales; family Burkholderiaceae_C; genus Limnohabitans. The sequence goes on from CAIRQX010000122.1 coordinate 9,581, forward strand.
CCTGGGAGTCTCTGCCCGCATTGATGATGCCAGTGGTCTTATTGGGTGGTATTTACGGCGGTGTTATGACGCCAACGGAAGCTGCCGCCGTGGCTGCGGCTTACGCCTTACTTGTTTCGTGGTTGTTGTATCGCTCGGTAACCTTGCGTGCAATCTATGCATCGCTTATTTCAAGTGCGCGTAATACAGCTTCGGTTGGTATTTTGATTGCTGGTGCTTTGGTTTTTAATTACGTAGTCACAATTGAAAATATCCCTGTCGATATCAAGCTGTGGTTGGATGGATTTCATCTCAACATGTGGCAATTCTTGCTGATGGTCAACCTGTTGTTACTGGTTTTGGGTTGCCTTCTAGATGCAAGCACCGTCTTATTGGTCATTGTTCCTATTTTGATTCCAACCGCACAAGCATTGGGGATCGATATGGTTTATTTTGGGTTGGTGGTGGTCGTTAATTTGATGATTGGTCTAATCACTCCTCCTTATGGATTGTTGCTTTTTATCGTAGCAAATATCACCCGTGCACCCTTCTCGGCGATTGTCAAAGATACGATGCCTTTTATTTATGCATTGATTGCTTCGTTAGCCATCATGACGGCTTTCCCTGACTTCGTACTTTGGTTGCCTCGTCTCATGGGTTATAAAGGATAAATGGTGACGGCATCGTATGATTTCTCGGGGCAAGTAGCCGTTATCACTGGCGGCAGTGGTGGCATCGGTAAAGCCATTTCCCAACGTTTACAGCAAAGTGGTGCGCAAGTATGTAATTGGGATGTGCATGTAAATACTGCTCACCAAGGTAGCCATTTCATACACGTAGATGTCACCTCTGAGCAGTCTGTGCATGAAGCCATGGACCAAACTTTGTCAAAGTTCGGAAAAATCGATATCTTCGTAAATTCAGCAGGCATAGCAGGACCTGTTGCCAATGTTTCCGACTACTCGCTTGAAGACTGGCATCGTGTCATGGATATCAATCTCACCGGCACTTTTCTATGTTGTCGTGCTGCAGTCGCTCACATGCAAAAAAATAATCGTGGACGTATTGTCAATTTGGCGTCTATCGCTGGTAAGGAAGGTAATCCCGCCCAGTCGGCATATTCAGCTTCTAAAGCTGGTGTGATTGCATTGACCAAATCGTTAGGGAAAGAGTTGGCGAAATCCGAAATTCGGGTCAATTGCATTGCACCTGCAATGGTTGCCACCGAACTGCTTGACCAAATGACTGCAGAAAAAAGAGAAGAAAACTTTTCCAAAATTCCTATGGGACGCGCAGGATTACCAGAGGAAATTGCCTCCATAGTTGCGTGGCTTTCCAGTGATGATTGCTCTTTTTGCACCAGTACGGTTTTTGACGCCTCTGGAGGGCGTGCAACATACTGATGTCTAGATCTAGCAAATGGATACAACTAACACCATCTCCAAGAAGATCAGGCAACGATACTCTTTGGCGCACTTAACAGCGCTGCCATTGCCACCTCATGAACTTATTGATTTGGCGATTGCGACTGGCTATGACCATGTAGGCGTAAGACTGCTACCACCCGCGCCTGGCATTGCTGCCTACCCAATCATGGATGAACCTTTGATGCTGAAAGAGGTAATGGCACGTGTGGACGAACATCCGCAGATGGTGTGGGATATAGAAGTGATCCGACTCATGCCTGGCTTTCAAGTTAATACATTCGAATCTGCCTTGGCGTGTGGCCAAGCGATGGGAGCGCGTGCTGTTTTGGTTTCTGCAGGCCCCGTAGAAGACCCTTTTGAACTGGCGCACTATTTTTCTGATTTTTGTGAATTGGCTGGAAAGTGGGGCTTGACTGCTAATTTAGAGTTCATGCCTTGGACACCTGTACCTGATCTCCTAACAGCGCATGCACTTATTAAAACCGCTGGCAGGCCCAGCAATGCCAGGATTTTGGCAGACACCATACATGTGGAAAGATCCCGAACAACATTGAAGGATTGGGCAGAACTACCCGCATCTTTGATTGACTATGTGCAATTTTGTGATGCGCCCGCAGGTGTTCCTGACACACTAGAGGAAATTTTGCGGCAAGCACGCTATGAACGGCTATTACCTGGAGAGGGAGGTATTGACCTGCAGGGCTTTTTGCGTCACTTACCAATAGGTCGCCCCATTGCTGTTGAATGTTGGCACCATCTGCGAACTCCTGCCCTAGGTTTTGAAGCTTGGGCGCGCCAAGCACTACAAGCTACACAACATCTGGTTCATACTTTTTCACACTGAAAGTGTTTATGGTAAAAAAAATATTCATTCTTAACGGCCCTAATCTGAACCGACTCGGAAAACGCGAGCCACATATTTACGGAACGGAGTCCTTAGCAGATGTCAAAAAACGCTGTAATGCGCATGCAAAAATATTAGGCCTTAAAGTAGAGTTTCGGCAAACCAATTTCGAGGGAGTATTGGTTGAAAGCGTGCATGATGCGATAGATGCAGGCGACGGCATTATCATTAACCCAGCAGGTTTAACTTTCACATCGGTTCCTTTAATGGACTCGCTAAAAATGTTTGACGGCCCAAAGATTGAGTTGCATATCAGTAATGTGCACACCCGAGAACCCATCTATCACAACTCCCTGATTTCACGTGTCGCTACAGCAGTGATGGCTGGTTTTGGGACGGATGGATACCTAATGGCATTAACCTGGATGTCCATGAAACTAGCAAAGAGTTGAAATCGCATATGCATAAATACAGAATTGCCATCATTGGCGCAGGAACCATAGGCCGAACACATATTGAAGCCGCTATGAAGAACCCTGCTGTTGATATTGTGGGAGTAGCCGAGCCACATGAACCAGGAAAAGTCTGGGTGCAAAGGCATCAAATTCCTTGTTTTGCTAGCCATGGTGATTTGCTAGATAAAACTAAACCCGACGGAGTGATCATTGCCACACCTAATGATGCGCATGCCAATATTGCGCTAGATTGTCTGGGTAGCGGTGCGGCAGTTCTCGTCGAAAAACCTATTGCTGATACGCTTGCGAATGCCCGTAGTATTTGTGATGCAGCGCAAGCCAAAGGTTTACCAGCATTGGTGGGGCATCAGCGGCGCCATAACCCCATCATGCAGCAAGCTAAATCAATTGTGGAATCAGGCGTGCTTGGAAAGCCTGTCAGCATGACGGCCATGTGTACTTGGTACAAGGATGACGACTATTTCAAAGCGGCGTGGCGTCGTCAATCAGGTGGTGGGCCTGTTCTCATTAATCTGATACACGATATAGATTTGATGCGGTTTTTGTATGGAGACATCGCTAGCTTGCAAGCCATGACGTCTAACGCCATTCGCGGTCATGAAGTCGAAGATACCGCTGTGTTGATGATGCGCTTTGTCAATGGCGCACTTGGAACCGTTACCGTGTCAGATACGACGGTATCGCCTTGGAATTACGATTTATCCGCTCGGGAAACCGATAGATTTCCACAACAGGACATCAACTCCCATTTTTTCTCCGGAACCCATGGTTCTTTGACCTTGCCTAAATTAGAAGTCTGGAGTTACAAAGACCAACGCCATTGGGAAAAGCCGATCAGCGTGATGCGATGTGAACCTATGCGTGCTTCGCCCTATGAAGCGCAATTGAATAATTTCTTAGGTGTAATTGCAGGCAAAGAAAAACCGGTTTGCTCAGCCTTAGATGGGTTGCGTGCATTGGAGGCCGCTTTGGCTGTGCGGGAATCTGCGGCTAGTGGACTAGAAATACGCTTGAACCCCGCATAAACTGCATAAGTCTTTAGCGATCAAAAGAGGTGGCATCCATCAGCAGGATGTCTTTTGCGAGTCGAGGTTTAAAACCCATTTGGTCCAATACATCTCTTTGTAAATCAATACCAGGTGCGATTTCAAAAAGTTCAACGCCGTGTTGCGTCAGCCTAAAACTAGCACGCTCTGTTAAATAAAGAACTTGCTGTTTTCTGACCTGCGCCTGAGGCCCACTGAATGTTATTTGATCAACCTTAGGCACAAGTTTTTGCACTTTGCCTTGTTCTAACACTTCCATTTTTCCTTGACCCGTTGCCAGTTTGACCCCCTTGGCTGCAAAGGTTCCACAAAATACGACTTTGCGAGCGTTTTGTGCGATGTCGATGAAACCACCTGGCCCCACGGTTAGGCCACCTAGTTTGCTGACATTGACATTTCCTTCTTGGTCAAATTCACCGAAGCCAAGAAACGCGATATCGAGTCCACCGCCTGAATAAAAATCGAATTGGGTAGGCGCGTCGAGCATAGCGGTTGCATTGCGCGCATAACCAAATAAAACACCATCCATCAGGGTTCCACCGTAGGTGCCGTGTTCAATGGTTTGGTAGATGCGATGCTGTTCGTTGCGGGCTGCAATTATTTTTGCGACAGCATCTGGCACGCCAACGCCATAGTTGATCACAGGGCGTAATTTATTGGTGTTGAAGAGTTCTGTGTAGGCTCTGCGCGCAATGGCTTGCCTTTCGCTGAATTCTTCCTTAGAGGCTGAGACTTCGTTCGCATGGTCTATAGCCTCACTGTGTGTTCTGGTCTCACCGAATAGTTCGCCACTGAATGCAGGATCAAAGGGAATGTCATAGCTCGTTTTCTGATTGGCATCAACGACGATGGCATCTACCCATGCCGCTGGAATTCTTACCTCACGCGCTTTCAAAGATCCTCTAGGTAAATGTTCTTTGACCTGAACAATCACCTTGCCATCGCTATTTTTCGCGGCTAATGCAAGTGACTGTGCATCTAAGTTGGCGGCTTCATGTTCAAAGCTGATGTTTCCGTCTTCATCCGCAGCACTAGCGCGCACGATGGCAATATGAATAGGGAAGGGCTTGTAGCGTAAATATTCGCGCCCATCCATCACCACCACTTCTGATAAATCGTCTTTGGCAGAGGCATTCATCTTGCCGCCGCCCATACGTGGATCACACACGGTTCCTAAGCCTACGTGTGTGAATAAGCCAGGTCGACCAGCACCAATCTCGCGCATAAGTTGGCTTGATACGCCGCCTGGCAATATATAGGCTTCGATCTTTTCATTGAGGGCCAGTTGTTGCATTGCAGGAGACCAAACCCAATGGCCACCGATCACGCGTTTAACCAAGCCTTCATGCGCAAAGCAGTTCATGCCTGTCGTCTTTTTATCGCCTATTCCTAAGGCATGCATCACCGTGAGGTTGCGCGGTCTTTGTGTAGACAAAAACCGGTGTTGTATAGCCTCAAACAGGTGAGAAGCTTCCATCAAGCCACCCCCACCGCCCATCAAACCTACTGTGTCACCGTCTTGAATTAAATCGGCAGCTTGTGCAGCAGTCATGAATTTTCTGTGCATCATGGCTATCGGTGGATATCAAATAGTGCAGCGCCCTTTTTGAGTGCGCTCTTTGCAATAACACCTCGGTGTATTTCGCTCGTGCCATCGTAAATGCGGTAGATACGGGCATCGCGGTAATAGCGTTCAATGGGCAGCTCTTTGCAAAACCCCATCCCTCCAAAGACTTGAACTGCCCGGTCTACGACGCGTCCAAGGGTTTCAGCGGCATGCACTTTGACCATCGCGATTTGTTCCCGGGCATCTAATCCTTGGTCTAGCATCCAAGCCGCTTGGTAGACCATCCAACGGGCTGCGTTGATCTCAATCACGCTATCGGCCAACATGTGTTGCACCATCTGGAAGTCTCCAATACGCGTATTGAATTGATGACGGTCATTGGCGTAAGACAACATCATTTCGCATACATGCGATGCTTTTCCAACAGCGCGCGCTCCCACTTGGGCCAGGCGAACAACATTCAAGGCGCCCATTGCTAACTTGAATCCTTGTCCTACCTCGCCCAATAGCGCTGTATCTTCCAACTGCACATTGTCAAAAAAGAGTTCAAGGTGTGGCGTTCCGCGAAGCCCCATCATTTTTTGGTCTTTGCCTACCGTAAATCCGGCAAGTCCTTTGTCAACCATAAACATGCTGATCTCTTTTTCACCAGTCTTGGCCGACACTAAAAAGAAGTCACTCCACTCACCATCGCTGATGAAGTGCTTAGACCCATTGAGCACCCATCCTTTATCGTTTTTCTTTGCATGGGTTTTGATGCCTGCTGCATCGGAACCTGCGCCTGGTTCTGTGATGCAGATTGCGCATGTACGTTTACCCTCGACGCTAGGTTTTAACCACCTTTCAACTTGATCGTTCTTGCAGTGCAATAGGGGTTCATAGACATTGCCAAACGCACGGCGAATCAATATGTCTGTGGTGTGACCAAATTGTTCTTCACACAATATTCTGTCTAGATTGGTGAGGCCACCACCACCAAGTTCAATTGGCATATTCATGGCAAATAGGCCAAGTGCTTTACTTTTTTTATAAATAGCGTTTGCATGGATGCTCTCGAGATGGCCTTTTTCTTCGACTTCATCCTCAAGGGGTTTGAGTTCTTCCGAGATGAAGCGGCGTACCGTTTCAATCATCATCCTTTGTTCATCATTCAGTGCGAAATCCATACATCACTTTCGGGCTATGTTGTTTTTTACTGGACAGATTCTTTGGTTTTTTGAAGGCATTTTTTAGCCCACGCAGCATTCGAAAACTTGGCTTCTTTTTCAAGATTGACCACCTCGACACTTATTGGTAAATCATTGGGTAAGGCGTTGAATAAGCCTTTTAAATCAATGTTTCCTTCGCCAGGTAACTCGCGGGCACACCGGGCGCTATGAACCAACTCTTCGGTGGTGAAGGAGGTGCCTGCTTGACCATCGCAGATTTGGCTGTAATGCAAGAGTGAAGGATCAATTGCGCTTATATCTTCTAAAGTGGTATGCGAGCGCCCGAAATGCAGGGCATCAACCAAGATACCTGCATTCATGGGGGAGCCAGCATTTTTGACAATCCTTGATGCAGCAAGTGCATTGGGAACAGCTGTCCAGGGCATGAATTCAAGGTCGGCTGTCAACCCAAAGGGTTGCATGGCTTCACATAGCTTTGCGTAATTGTCAGTCAGCCTAGATTCATTGGCATCATCTCCGGCGACCAAGATGGCTTTTGCTTGGAGCGTAGCTCCGATTTCATACAGGGCATCCCATGCGTGTGCATCGAAAGATGCGTTGATTCGAATTAACTCCAGATCAAAGATGCCAATGCCAGTGTCCTGGAGGACAGCTAAAGTTTCTTTCAACTCGTGTGGTCTGTCGATTAAGAACTGCTGAGGTGCATTGGGCGCATTGGGCCACAGTCTCAGCCCAACATAGTCATAGCCGCTTTCAGCAGCGACCAAAACAGCTTGATGCGGGGTGCAACGGTGCGAAGTAAGGTATGCAAGAGAAAAACTACGTTTTGTCATATTTACCTTTTATTCCCGCTCTTTCCAAAGCATGCTTTGCTGCTAAATAGCCAAACGTAAGACCAGGTCCAATTGTTATTCCTGGCGCAGGGTATACGCCACCCATGATGGAATGCATGTCGTTGCCGCATGCGTAAAGACCATCGATTGGGTGACCATTGGCATGCATGACCCTGGCATCGCAGTCGGTAACCAAGCCAGTCGCAGCGCCAATATCTCCTGGGTACAGAGCTATTGCATAGAAAGGTCCTTGACGAAGGGCGCCTAGGCAAGGGTTAGGTCCTTTCCAAGTCGCGTCACCGTTAGCACGTTGGTAATCTGTGGTGCCACGTTGGAAGTCATCGTCCACGCCTTTGTCTGCGAATTGGTTGAATCGCTCTACGGTTGCTTTGAGTTTGTCTTCAGGGACCTTGAGTTTCTGCGCCAATTCAACCAACGTTGCGCCTTGCTTAAGGTAACCGTCCGTAAGGAAAGAGTCTAGACCTTTTCCGCCAGGGCGAATCATGCCAAGGCCATAACGTTTGAGTGCGCCTGCATCGCATACCAGCCATGTTGGAATGCTAGGTGTCTTTTGGTTGTGATCTTGCATGGCGATGCCAAACAGATGGTAGGAGGTGGATTCGTTTAGATAACGCTCACCTTGGCTATCGACAGCCATCATTCCTGGCTTACCTCTATCCATCACAAAGTGAGGGAAGGCTGCAGTAGTTCCATCTGCGCGTTGGCGAATAGATACAGGTGCCCAAAAGGCATGGGTTAATCCCCCAGTGCCCAACTGGCCACCCACTTGCAGTGCTAAATCTTGCGCGCTACCCGTATTTCCCGGTCCTACCGAACACCAAGACTCTTTGGCGCCAGGCAGCATGTCTGATCGACGTGTGGGATGGTGGTTAAAACCACCACTGGCCATCACAACACCTCCTCTGCATAGCAATGTGCGTTGAACTTTTTCTCCGTTTTGTAATGTTTGTTGAAGTACTGCGCCTTCAATGGTGTTGCCGTTTTTTAGCAGTTGCGTGACTTCTGTTTGTGTCACCAACAAACCTTTACGTGCGATGTAGCTATAGAGCATGCGCGCAATCATTGCGTTACCCATTACCAAGCGTGTGCTTCTAGGGTGGATCATCTTGTCTAAAAGGTGTCGCGTAATGATTCGTAAGCTATACCTAAAAGACGCCCATGTTTTGGTTAAGCGGAGCAGATGGAAGATGTCATCGCGGTCGACCATCATTCCACCGAGCACCGTGAATTCAGGAATGGGGTTGCGAACCAGCGTGAGGTTGGGGCCTAGCAATTTGCCATCAAACGGTTGCGGTTCAATGGCTCGTCCTTTGAGAACCGAACCTTCTAGTTCGGAAAGATAGTCTGGGTGAAGAGGACGAACTTGGAACTGCAATGCCGTGTGGTCTTCTAACTTGGCGATAGCGAGGGGGCCGTTGTCGATAAAAGCCTGTCGCAGTTCTGGATCTGATCGTTCGCCTACAGCATTATTTAAAAAAGTTGCAACACGCTCCGGTGTGTCATCAGGGTTGACATGTAAGCCGCGTTTTGTACCAGGTACCCAGCTGGTTGATGCCGATAAAGCCGTTGTGCCACCCACGTGTGCCATCCGTTCTACCAAAAGAACTCTTGCACCATCTATCGCTGCATTGAGAGCGGCTGAAAAACCGGCGCCGCCAGAACCTATGACCAAAAGGTCGACCGTTTCTTGGTCCTCAAATTGCGCTAACTCGGTATCAATATGTTGGGTAAGGGGGGTGAGATCTTGGCGCATATAAAAATATGTGGATTAAACCTCTAATAAGAACTGGACCATGAGTTCTCGGACTTGCAAAAACATATCTTCGCCGGCCGTGGTTTTGCAGCCTTTGGCGCGCGCTACAGCTATCAACGGAGGAATTGCGGGGGCTGTAATGACACAGCCGATGAACATATTTGGTGTGATGGTATCTAAGTCAAAGGGGCTAGGGTCTGTCTCCCGCATACCAACGGGTGTTGCATTGATAGCTACATCAAACCCCATGATGTTAGAGCTACCGACGTAGACACGGCCATGTTTTAAGCTGTTAAGTCGGTGAATGAGGGAATCACGGCGTTCGGTGTTTTCGTCTTGTATGGCCAGCTCTTTGACACCTGCTAAAACCAGACTGTGTGCGATGGCGGATCCTGCGCCGCCAGCTCCCACGAGGAGAGCTGTTTTATTTCTGAGGTCGAAGCCCTTGGATTCGATGGCCTTGACATAGGCTATTCCATCGAACATATCACCATGCCAACTGCCGTCTTTATTTCGTCGGATCGTATTCACCGCACCTAAAAATTCTGCTCGGGGTGAGCTGGTGGCGCAGAGGGCGTGACAGTCAAACTTATGTGGGACGGTGACGATGATGCCGTCGATATTACGCATCAATGAAACGCCTCCAAACCATTGTTTGAGATCTTGGCTAGGTACTTGGGCTGGAATGCAAACGGCGTCTTTGCCATGTTGCTCAAAAGCTTGGGTCACGCCAAAGGGAGACTTTACTTGGGCAATGGGATCGCCGACGATGAAGTAAACGCGCGTGGCGCCGCTGAAGTTATCAAGCATGTTTGCAATATTGGAGTGGGTGAATATGGGAAATGATTAGTATGGCCCTAGGCAATAGCTGAGATTTTTCATCAAATACAGATAAATAGTTTTGTGTCAAATCAGCGGACGCAAACTTTGCGCGACCTCGCGTAAAACTGGTAACACACGATTGACAGCTTCTTTGGAGGTTTCCAGCTGAATCGGCATGCTGACGGTGAGCGCGCCTTGCACATTTCCTTTGTGGTCACGCAAAGGCACTGCGACGCCTCGGTATGCCAAGTCGAGTTGTTGCTCCGACAGAGCCCAGTCTTGGGCGCGAATGCGAGCGAGTTCAGTGCGCATGCGCTTGGGGTCTGTGATGGTGTGTGAGCTGAAGGCCTTGAGTTCATGCGTGGCCAGCCATTTCTCTACTTCTTCTTCACCCAACAGCGCCAACAACAAAACCCCAGCTGATGTCACGTGACAGGGAACGCGCGCGCCCAAGGCAAAGCTTGTGTTCATACTGCGGTTTTGACCATTACGCGCGATATAGACCAAATCAAAACCATCGAGTACCGCTAGAAAAGAAATTTCTTGTGTTCCCATCGCCAAGCGTTGCAACGAAGGTTGTACGATGCGTGGTAAGCGCGCGGACTCCAAATAAGACTGACCCAATCGCATCACCTTTGGTGTGAGCCAAAACAACTTGCTGTCGGTCATCACATAACCGAGGTGCAACAAAGTCAGCAAATAACGACGCGCTGCAGTGCGCGTCAAACCGCAACGTTGCCCGGCTTGCGTAGCAGTCAATCGGGGGTTGTTTTCGTCAAAGGCTTGCACAATGGCCAACCCTTTGTCGAGGCCGGCGATCCAGTCTTTTTTGTCGAGGTTTGGTGGTTGCGTCAGCAGTGTGCTCATAGGTAATACAAGGGGAAACCCGAGATGGGTTTGATCATCGCACACTGTAGATCGTTAATCGCGCATTTGGGATTTATTTCCGATGTTTTTTCCACTTTTCCCTTTAAATTCAACAGGTTTAGTTACTTTGAAATGAAAGCTACTGTTTTTTTAACACCGAGCGCTATTAAAGGGCTCATTTCCAACCGTCACTAGGAGACATCTAAATGAATAAACGTTCCACATTGAAAGTCGTTGCGGCTGCAACCGTATTGGCATTTGCTGGATTGGCCCAAGCCCAGCAAACCATCAAGATCGCCAACATTGTTGAGCTTTCAGGACCAGGCACAACGGCTGGCACTTTGTTTAAAAACGGCGTCGAGTTGGCGGTCAAAGAAATCAACGAAAACGGTGGCATCTTGGGCAAGAAGATCGAGAGCACAACGGTCGATACCCAAACTAATCCTGGTGTCGCCAAAGGTTTGACGCAAAAAGCAGTCGATGACGGCGTATTAGCTATTTTTGGCCCTGTCTATTCAGGTTCCATCATGGTGTCTATGGCTGAGAGCAAGCGTGGTGAAGTTCCTAACTTCACCGGTGGTGAGGCTGCCGCGATAACGCAGCAAGGCAATCCGTATGTATTCCGTACCGCTTTCGGTCAAAGTACATCCTTTCCAAAGTTAGTGAAATACATCAACACCAAAGCCAAAACACTCGCTGTCATTTATGTGAACAACGACTTTGGCAAAGGCGGTCGCGACACTTTGACCAAACTCATGACGGGTGGACCTACCCAAATCGTGGCCGATATTTCTACTGACGCGGGTCAAGTAGATTTTTCTGCTGCCGTGTTGAAGGCTAAGCAAAGCAATGCCGATGCGATTTTTGCTTACACCAACGAAGAAGAGTCAGCACGCCTATTGCGTGAGTTGAAGAAGCAAGGTTGGACCAAGCCGGTGATTGGTGAGACCACGCTGACTGGTCAAAAAGTGATCGAGTTGGCAGGTGATGCCGCCAATGGTGCAGTGGCCCACGTGGGATTGACGGTGGACGCTCCCATTCCTGAAATGTTGAAATTCAAAGCCAAGTACTACCAAGCCTATGGAAGCATTTCAGACCATAACGGTATCAAGGGTTACACCGGTGTCTACATCTTAAAAGCTGCGATTGAAAAAGCCGGCAAGATCGATCGCAAAGCAGTCACGGATGCGCTCCACGGCATTCAAATCAGCGCCAAGAAACATCCTGGCGTGATCATGGACGTGTCTTTTGATGAAAAAGGCGACTTAGACCGTGAGAGCTTCTTGGTCGAGGTGAAAAACGGTCGCCAATCTGTCGTGGCTACCTTGCCTGCACTGTCTAAGAAATAAACCAGTCTGATGACCGACTTTCTACAACTCTTTTTCAGTGGCCTAGCCACTGGAAGTATTTACGCATTAGCTGCCTTGGGTTTTACATTGCTCTGGCAAGCTTCGGGGACGATTAACTTCGCCCAAGGCGAGTTTGTGATGTTGCCCGCATTCATGATGATTGGATGTTTGCTGGCTGGCATGCCTTTGTTGGTGAGCTTTTGCGTGAGTTGTGTTTTGTCGGTCTTGGTTTTGGGTTGGTTGTTCAAGCGTGGCCTGGTAGACCCTTTGTTTAAGTACGGCATGATGCCGATCGTCGTAGCGACTATCGGCTTGTCGATTGCCATGCGCAATGGGGTCCGTGCAGGTTTTAGCGCGGAGCCTCAGCCATTCCCCAATTTGTTTCCTGACGAAATCTACAACGTTGCTGGCGTAGTAGTCTCTGGAAGCGATGTAGGCACTTTTGTCTTTGCGATGGCACTGGTGCTTGTGACACAAGCATTTTTAGCGAAGACTGTGACTGGCCGTGCCATGCAAGCAGTCGCGCAAAACACAGAGAGTGCCTCGGTGTTGGGTATCAATGTGCCTCGCATGATTTTTTATACCTTTGCGATCAATGCATTGTTGGCCGCTGCAGCCGCTATTTTGGTGACGCCCACTTATCTTGCGAAATTCGATATGGGCGCATCGCTCGGAACCAAAGCTTTTTTTGCAGCCATCATTGGTGGGTTCAACAATTCACGTGGCGCCTTGTTGGGTGGTTTGATCGTGGGTGTGTGTGAAAACTTGGCGGCTGCCTATATTTCATCCGCCTATAAAGACGCAGTGGCCCTGATTATTTTTATGGTGGTGATTTTGTTCAAGCCACAAGGTTTGCTGGGTAAAAAAGTAGAGCGCAAGGTATGAGGAAACTTGCACTTTTCTCCATCTTGTTGGGTTTGCTGGCCTTGGTTTTTGCACCCACGCTATTGAAAAACCACGGCATCTATTTATTCACCTATTGGCTGATTTATGTCATCGCCGCTATGGGTCTTAACTTGACGGTTGGCTATGCAGGGCAAAAGTCGCTTGGGCATGCTGCCTTCTTTGGAATTGGTGCTTACACCCTCGCGGTCATGCTCAAGGCAGGTTTGAGTTTTTGGTTAGGTCTACCCATGGCAGCCTTGGGTTGTTTTATCGTGGGATTGGCTTTGGGCTTTCCAGCATTGCGCGTACAAACTATTTATTTGGCATTTGCCACTTTAGGCTTCAACACAGCCATCTGGTTGGTGATGCGCAACGAAGAATGGTTAACAGGCGGTACGTTTGGTATCAATAACATTGCGCGTCCTGAAGCCTTTGGCATCAGCTTCGATGGTAATTTGGCTTATTACTATTTGGTGTTGGGTATTGCGCTTGTATTGGCAGTTCTACTCTTAGGTCTATTGCGTTCTCCTTGGGGGAAAGCGTTCACTGCTCTGCGCGATAACCCGATACGCGCCGAAAGCTTGGGGGTTGATATCCGTAACTACACCTTGTTGAGCTTTGCCATTGGGGCTGCTTATGCGGGTATCGCTGGGGCGTTGTTTGCTTCGTTGGTGCAATTTATTGACCCCTCTCCATTTAACGTGGAAGCCTCCATCATGATGTATCTGATGGTGGTGGTCGGCGGCCCTGGTTACTTCTTTGGCCCCATGATTGGTGCAGCGGTGGGCGTAATCTTGCCTGAGTGGCTGCGTTTTGCACAAGCTTGGTATTTGTTTGTATTTGGAAGTGCCGTAGTTGTTTTGATGATTTGGTTACCAGATGGCCTGTTGAGTATTCCAGACCGTATACGCGCCAAACGCCAATCGCGTGAAGCATCTGCCTTACGTGCATCATCTGGCAAGCAGCAAGCAACACAAGGGGCGAAAGCATGACCTTGGCCCACAACCACCCCGTGTTGAAGGTAACCGGTTTGAAGAAGGCCTATGGCGCAATTCAAGCCGTTGGTGGCGTATCGTTTGAAGTGCATCCTGGCGAAATTTTTGGAGTCATCGGCCCCAATGGTTCTGGCAAAACGACTTTGTTCAACAGCATGTTGGGACAGATCACGCCAGACGAAGGCAAGATCGAACTCAATGGGCAAGACGTCACGACCTTAGGACCGCTAGAACTCAATCGCTTGGGTGTGGGTCGCACCTTTCAGTCATTACAAGTGTTTGGCAAGATGACGGTGCGCGACAACTTGATTGTTGCTGCGCAAGAGCACCAAGGCAGTTTGTTCAGTCGTATGTTTGCACCCGGTGATTCAAGTTTGGGTGGCAAGGCGGACGCTTTGATCGAGCAATTCCATATCAGCCACGTAGCAGATAAAAAAGCCGGTGAACTGAGTTACGGACAACAAAAGTTGGTCGATATCGCCATGGCGTTTATGAGCGACCCAGATTTGGTGTTGTTAGATGAACCCTGCGCAGGTGTGAATCCTGCATTGGTGGGTGGGATATCGAAGTTGCTAAAAGAACTGAACCAGTCGCGTAAAGGCAGCTTTGTAGTGATCGAACACAACATGGACTTTGTGATGGCGTTATGCCATCGGATCATGGTGATGGTGGAGGGCGAAGTACTCGCCATTGGCACACCCGCGGAAATTCGTGCGAACAAACAAGTGCTCGACGCCTATTTAGGAAATTGACATGACCACTCCATGCATTGAATTCAAAGATGTAGTCGCGGGTTACAAAGACTTCATGATTCTCAACGACTTGTCGTTCAGCGTACCAACTGGGTCTATCACCTTGTTGATAGGACCAAACGGGGCTGGTAAGTCAACTGTTCTCAAAACTTTGTTTGGTTTGCTAACGCCCAAACAAGGACACGTTTACTTGAACGGCGAAGAGATTACAGGGTCAAGCCAAAAAGATTTACTGGCAAAGGGCATTGCCTTTGTGCCGCAAGGACGTAATTTATTTGGCCAACTGTCTGTCTATGAAAACCTAGAACTCGGTGGTATCACCATCGGCATGAAGGCAACGCATGAGCGCATTCCCGAGGTGCTAGAGTTTTTTCCACGGCTGAAAGAGCGTATGAACTCCGCTGCGTCCTCCTTGTCTGGCGGAGAGCAAAAGCAGTTGGAAATCGGCCGTGCCCTGTTATTGCGCCCCAAGGTTTTGCTGATCGACGAGCCTTCTATAGGTTTGTCACCGATAGTCGTACAAGACGTTTTCAAACTGTTGAGAAAATTGGTACATCAAGGTACGACCATATTAATGGTGGAACAAAACGTCAAGAGCGCTTTGAAGTACTCGGATGATGCGATTGCTTTGGAGTCTGGCCGCTTGGTCTTACACCAGTCTGCAGCCGAGATCTTGGCTGACCCTGAAATGGATCGTTTGTTTTTGGGTGCTAGCGTTAAGGTGTAGGAGTGCGCTTAGCCGAGGCTTATCATGCGCCAAAATGGCACATGTCGGGGTTTCACGCGGTCGCTCCCTTTTCTGACTTTTAAAGGCTTGTATTTATGAAAATTCTTATGCTCCATGGAATTAACCATGATATGTTTGGTAGGCGTGACCCTGCGCAATACGGCACGATCACCTTAGAGGAGATCAATGCCGGTTTACAAAAATTGGGCAAAGAATTGGGCGCCGAAGTGGAATGCTTCCAAACCAACCATGAAGGCGCGATGTGCGAGCGCATCCACAAAGGTTTCTTGGATGGTGTGGATGCCGTCTTAATCAACGCGGGTGCATGGACGCATTACAGCTACGGCATTCGAGATGCATTAGCGATATTGACGTGCCCAATTGTTGAGTTGCACATGTCCAATATCCATGCGCGTGAAGAATTCCGCCACAAGTCTGTTTTTGCTGAAATTGTCAAAGGCCAAATCTGTGGATTTGGTTCTGATAGCTATTTATTGGCTCTGCGTGCCGCAATATCGGCGGTAAAGGGTACTAAGTAAAACATGACGATCAATGGCAATACTGAACTGATCGCACACATTGGGTATCCGACACACGCATTCAAGTCTCCACTAATTTACAACCCGTATTTCGAACAGGCGGGTATCAATGCCTTGGTCGTGCCTATGGGCTGTCAGGCAGAGCATTACCCTGCATTTTTAAAGTCGGTGTTTGACCTCACCAATATCCGAGGTGCGCTCATTACCATGCCGCACAAAGTCACGACGGTGTCGTTGCTTGATGAAGTGACCGCAACTGTGAAAGTAGCGGGTGCTTGCAATGCCGTGAAACGCACCAGCGACGGACGATTAGTAGGCGACATGTTCGATGGCGCAGGTTTTGTGCGTGGTGTGCAACGCAAAGGCTTTGATCTAAAGGGTAAACGTGTTTTGGTAGTGGGCACTGGTGGCGTAGGCTGTGCGATTGCTGCTTCGCTTGCTGCTACTGGCATCGCTGCAATTTCTTTGTTTGATGTCAACACTGCATCTGCCCAAGCTTTGGGAGATCGCTTGAAGCAACACTACCTAGCGATTGAGGTGCGTTGCGGATCGAATGATCCTGTCGGTCACGACTTGGTTGTCAACGCTACGCCCATGGGGATGAACGAAGGCGACCCTCTACCTATGGATGTTTCGCGTATTTCGCCAGACGCATTTGTGGGCGAAGTGGTGATGCGCACAGAAATCACAGCGTTTCTAAAGGCTGCTCAAGACCGAGGTTGTCAAGTGCAAGTAGGTTCAGACATGTTGTTTGAGCAGATCCCTGCTTATTTGGAATATTTTGGTTTTGCTACGACTACGGCTGAGAATTTGCGCGAAATTGCACAACTCGGATGATCTACGCTGTTTGGTCTAATCTTCATATTAGTTGCTGTTAGGAGTCATCTATGAATACCAATCCACTGCACAGAGAAGCTGTCCCAGAGACCCCCAACCGTTTAGGGATTGATGGGA
Organism: uncultured Burkholderiales bacterium; assembly: GCA_903880855.1. GTDB lineage: Bacteria > Pseudomonadota > Gammaproteobacteria > Burkholderiales > Burkholderiaceae_C > Limnohabitans. The sequence continues at coordinate 26,586 of CAIRQX010000122.1, forward strand.
TTGAGTTCATCGAATACACCACCTCACACCCACAAGCGTTGGGTCAAGTTTTAGAGAACATGGGTTTTAAACCGGTGGCGCGTCACCGTTCTCGTGAAGTAACTTTGTACCGCCAAGGCGGTATGAATTTAGTTGTCAATGCTAATCCAGAAGATGCGCGTATGAGTGGTGCTGCTGATGGTGAACCCGTGATTTCTGCAGTCGCTTTCCGTGTACAAGATGCTTTAAAGGCGCATACCCGTTGCATCGATTTAGGTGCATGGACAGTACCCAGCCATGCTCAAGCGATGGAGTTGCACATTCCTGCGATTCACGGGCCAGGTAGTACACGGTTTTATTTTGTCGACCGTTGGAAAGAATTCTCCATCTACGACATCGACTTCAAACCTATTCCCACAGTAGACCAGCATCCGAAGTCGATAGCAGATATGTCTTACTTTGGTGTAGTGCAATACATCGGCGCGGGCCGCAGTGCAGATTGGTTGGCGTATTTTGAAAATATTTTTGATTTCACATTTGTGCCAGATGACCAACGCTTTGGCATTTTGCCCAAGGGCAAGTTGATGAAAAGCCCTTGTGGCCAATTTTTGTGGCAACTGATAGAACCCGAGCCTTGGATGGATGGAGACGAGTCGCCAGAGTTGCTGCAACGTGTTGGTTTAGGGGTGGCAGATGTGGGCGCGGCCGTCAAGATGCTCAAAGGCCAAGGGGTTGAATTTGTCGAATCTAGCCAGCTGCATCCAGAAGACAGAGGCGCATTGACCCGCGGCATGTTGGGCTCTGTCTCTTTTGAATTGGTCCATCAAACCAAATCTTCTGCGTAAGGGGCGGCCATGAATTTGCTCGATGGCTTTGGCATGGACACGATCACGATGGCAGGCTCATTAGACGCTAAGTTGTCTGCCATGAAGCAAGCTGGTTTTTCGCAAGTGATGTTGATGGCGCGAGATTTGGTGGGGCACCCTGGTGGTGTGCCTGAGGCGGTCAAGGTCATTCAAGCAAGTGGTTTGCGACCCACTGGCTTTCAAGTTTTACGTGATTTCGAGGGCCTTTCTGGCCATTTGCATAGCTATAAAGTAGATATTGCGAAATCGATGTTGGAGATGTGTGCCGCGACAGGTAGCAAAGTGTTGTTGGCGTGCTCTTCTTCATCACGCCACGCTACAGACGATTTAGACCACATCGCCAGAGATTTGAAAAAACTCGCCATGTTGGCTTTGCCACTTGGTATCAAGGTCGCATATGAGGGCCTGTCTTGGGGAAGAACGGTCAACGAGTTCACTACCTCTTGGGACGTGGTGTGTCGCGCAGATTGTCCTAATTTAGGAATTGGCCTAGATTCATTTCATATCTTTGCCGCCAAAACATCCTTAGATGCCATCGAAGATTTAGACCAAGAAAAAATCTTTCTCGTGCAGTTGTCAGACTTCATGTGGAACGAGACGCCAACGTTTGAAGAACGTATGACGACGGCACGCACCTTCCGTGTGTTTCCTGGTGAAGGCGTGCACAGCGAAGACTTGGCCGATTTAGTGATGCGCTTAGACCGTATCGGTTATCGCGGTGACTACAGTTTTGAAGTGTTCAACGACGATTACCAGCAATTACCATTGAGCACCGTAGCAGAGCGGGCTAAAAAAAGCGCGACTTGGTTGCACAATGATGTGCTGCACCGATCTGCACCTCTTCCATCGTGGACTCGTCAACACAAGGCTTAATTTTTATGCAACAACGTCAACTTGGTCCTTTCACTGTTTCCGCCATTGGTTTGGGGTGTATGAACTTGAGCCATGCCTATGGCACGCCCCCTTCGGCAGAAGTGGGTGAGGCATTGATCCACAAAGCCTTAGATATTGGTGTCACGTTGTTTGATACAGCGGCTATTTATGGTTTTGGTGCCAACGAAAAATTAGTGGGCAAAGCCTTAAAAGCACATCGCCAAAAAATTACGCTGTGCAGCAAAGGCGGTATGGCGGGTGTTGAATTTCCAGACGGCGTGAAACGCGTGATCGATGGCAGACCCGAGACCATTCGTAAAAACTGTGAGGACAGCTTGAGCCGATTAGGCACAGATGTGATTGACTTGTATTACCTACACCGCTGGGACAAGAAAGTCCCCATTGAAGAGAGCGTAGGAGCGATGAGCGATTTGGTGCGTGCAGGCAAAGTTAAAACTTTGGGCTTGAGCGAGATCTCTGCAAGCACGTTGCGCAAAGCACATGCGGTGCACCCCATCACTGCCTTGCAAACCGAGTACTCTTTGTGGACGCGCAACCCGGAAATTGCAGTACTACAAGCCTGCAAAGAATTGGGCGTGACTTTCGTAGCGTTTAGCCCCGTAGCGCGTGGCTTTTTATGCGCAGGTGATTTGGCGATCGACCAGTTTGCAGAAAAAGACATTCGCCGCACCATGCCGCGTTTTGCACAAGACACCTACGCTGCCAACTTACCTTTGCGCAAAGCCTACCAAGACTATGCAGCTAAAGTAGGTTGCACTCCAGCGCAATTGGCTCTTGCTTGGTTGCTGCAAAAAGACAGCACCTTGATTCCTATCCCTGGCACACAAAACATTGCGCATTTGACTGAAAACATGCATTCGCTGGATGTCCACTTATCGGCTAAGCAAATGCAAGAGTTAGATGCTTTGGTGAATCAGCATACGGTAAAAGGTGCGCGCTATAACGCGCAGAGCTCGATTGAAGTGGATACGGAAGAGTTCGCTTAGATCGTGTCAATAAAGCTACGCAACTTGTCGCTACGGCTTGGGTGCTTCAATTTACGCAAAGCCTTGGCTTCAATCTGACGGATGCGTTCGCGCGTGACGTCGAATTGTTTGCCGACTTCTTCCAAAGTGTGGTCGCTGGTCATCTCGATACCAAAACGCATGCGTAGCACTTTGGCTTCGCGTGGTGTGAGTCCGTCCAAGATGTCTTTGACCACATCGCGCAAACCAGCTTGCATCGCTGCTTCGATAGGCGCAGTGTTGACGCTGTCTTCGATGAAGTCGCCTAAATGGCTGTCGTCATCGTCACCGATCGGTGTTTCCATGGAGATAGGCTCTTTGGCGATCTTCATGATCTTGCGGATCTTGTCTTCTGGAATTTCCATCTTCTCGGCCAAGACGCTGGCATCTGGCTCGAAACCAAACTCTTGCAAGTGTTGGCGGCTGATACGGTTCATCTTGTTGATGGTTTCGATCATGTGTACCGGAATACGGATGGTGCGCGCTTGATCGGCGATGGAGCGAGTGATTGCTTGGCGAATCCACCATGTAGCGTAAGTTGAGAACTTGTAGCCACGGCGGTATTCGAACTTGTCGACCGCTTTCATCAAACCGATATTGCCTTCTTGGATCAAATCTAAGAACTGCAAACCACGGTTGGTGTATTTCTTGGCGATAGAGATAACCAAGCGCAAGTTGGCTTCGATCATTTCTTTCTTGGCGTGGCGTGAACTGCGCTCACCTTCGTTCATGCGCTTGTTGATGTCTTTGAGTTGGTCCAAAGGCACAACGACACGCGCTTGCAAGTCGATGAGTTTTTGTTGCAACTCTTGGATAGGCGGAATATTGCGGCTCATGGTGGCAGACCAATTTTTGCCAGCAGACGCTTGCTTTTCCACCCACTTGATATTGAGCAGGTTGGGTGGGAAGTCTTTGATGAAAGTGGCTTGTGGCATGCCGCACTTGTCAACGATGATGCGGCGCAATTCGCGTTCTTTCTTGCGCACCTCGTCGACCTGACCGCGCACCATTTCACAGAGTTTTTCGATGGTCTTGGCGGTAAAGCGGATGGTCATCAGCTCTGTGGTTAAGGCTTGCTGCGCTTTGAGGTAACCAGGTGAGCCGTAGCCTTCTTTGTCGTAGACCTTACGCAGCTTGTCAAAGTGCGATTGCATACGGTCGAAGTGGGCGAGGGCTTGGGTTTTGAGCTCTTCCAGTTTCTTGGTGAGGGCTTTGGAGCCGCCTTTGCCATCGTCGTCATCTTCTTCGTCGAATTCGTCAAAGTCTTCTTCGGCCACGTAGTCGTCGGCTTCGTTCAAATTGTTGAATCCGTCGACCACGGTGGAGATCACCACTTTGTCTTGTCGGATGTCGTCAGCCATCGCAAGAATGGCAGCGATGGTGGCGGGCGAGCCACTGATCGCTTGCATCATGTCCATCAAGCCGCCTTCGATGCGCTTGGCGATTTCAATTTCGCCTTCACGGGTCAGCAACTCGACAGTGCCCATTTCGCGCATGTACATACGCACTGGGTCTGTGGTGCGACCGAATTCGCTGTCTACCGTAGACAGCGCAGCTTCGGCTTCTTCTTCCGCTTCTTCTTCCGTGGCGGCGGTAGGTGTGTTGTTGTTCAGGAGCAGGGTTTCAGCGTCTGGGGTGTGTTCGTAAACGGCTACGCCCATGTCGTTCAACATGGAGATCACGACTTCCATGGTTTCCGCGTCGACCAGTTTGTCGGGCAAGTGGTCAGAGATTTCGCCATGGGTCAAATAGCCGCGTGTCTTACCGAGTTTGATCAGGGTTTTAAGGCGCTGGCGGCGCTTTTGCATGTCTTCTTCAGACAGCACGGTTTCGTCGAGGCCGAATTCTTTCATCAAGGCGCGCTCTTTCGCCTTGCTGATCTTCATGCGAAGGGGTTTTACTTTTTCGGCAGTCGCGACTTCTTCGCCTTCAAGGTCGGCTTCGATATCGCTCAAGTCTGTGTCGTCTAAGCCTTTGCCTGTTTTGCCTTTGGCACTAGATTTAGCGGCTTTTTTACCGGTGGCTTTGGGGGCGTGGGCAACGACGGCTGGTTTTTTAGCGGGCGCTTTTGCAGGAACTACTTTTGCTGATGGCTTTGCGGCTACTTTAGAAGTTGCTTTGGTAGCAGGTTTAGCAACTGCTTTGGCAACAGGCTTTGACGTGGTTTTTGCAACTGGCTTGGCTGGCGACTTCGCCACAGGTTTTGCAGGAACTTTTTTGGCTACAGGTTTTGCTTTCACGAAGGGCTTGGCGGCAGTCTTAGCTACGGGTTTGGCGGCCGCTTTGGGGGCAACTTTTTTAACGGCCTTCTTGGGAACTGGCTTTTTGGATTTGGAGGCGACGGGCATGAAAACTCCTGAACTTCAAATGAAAACACTCACTCCGCGCTGAAACCTGCGCGTCAATGAACTGAAAAAGGGAGGAACCCTAGGAATTAGGCAAGCTAGGTGGGCGAACATTTGGTGTGCAGTCCTTGCGGTTTAGCGGCGAGTCGTGCGCTGATGTCACGGTTGGCCTGGCCCGGAGGTGCTGCTGTCGCACTTGCCAAAGATGTGGATTATACCTATATTCCCTGATTTAGCAAGCCCCCATTGAGGTTTTTTAGGGCGTAGAGGCAGAGGCACTGCCTATTTGCTTGCGCCGTTCATACAAGGCTTTGTAGCGGGTAAGGGCGGTGGGATCCGATTGGGAGTTTTCGATCGCTTGTTTCATCTGTGCGTCTAAGTTTTCGAGCAACATTTTTTGCAAAATACTATGCAATTCTTGGCGCGCATCTTTGGCGTGTTTGCTGTCCACAGAATCTTGGGTAATGGTTGGGTCAGGATCGTCAAGTGCGGTTGTAAAACTGGAGGACATCACGCGTGTGGCCAATGCCTCGCATTCATGGCCGCGCAGTCCTTCTAGCAAAGCCGCCCAACTGAGGCTGCCGTGTTCGTGGTGTTGGTGGTCGATCCAGACAAACAAGGGGCCGTGGGGCGGCGCTAGGCTGCATAGAAGATCATGGTCTTCACCCGACAGCTCTTGCCAAATTTCCATGTTGGAGAGTAAGACCCGCGCGGCGTGGTCGGCTCTGCCCGCGGGAATTTGCCGGGTACCGCGCGTCCAAGTACGGGGTTTTTTCTTGAAATCAAAACTACGCTTGGCGTTCGAGATCGGTGGAATCCACAGGTCTTGCAATTCATTGGTGCCGAGCTCACACAGGCTGGCAATTTCACCAAGCAATTGGCGCTTGAGCGCGCCATCTGGCAAGGCCATCCACATGGGTTTGGCGTTGCTGGCGAGGTGCGCACGGCCCTCGGCGCTGTTTAAATCACAGCCCTCACGGGCAACTTCAATCAGCATGCGGCTCAAAGGCACCGCTTCGGTGACGGCATGGGCAAAAGTTTCTTTGCCAAAGGTGCGTATGTAGCTATCGGGGTCATGCTCGGCGGGCAAAAACAAAAACTTGATGCTTCGGATATCCGTGGCATAACTCAGCGCGCCATCTAAAGCTTTTTTGGCCGCACGGCGGCCTGCACTGTCTCCGTCAAAAGCAAACACGACGTTGTCGGTGAATCGGAAAAGTTTTTGGATGTGATCGCCCGTGCAGGCTGTGCCCAACGTGGCGACTGCGTTGGCAAACCCAAGTTGGGAGAGGGCGACCACGTCCATGTAGCCTTCGGTCACCAAGGCGTAACCGAGATCGCGCATGGCTTGGCGGGCTTCAAACAAGCCGTAGAGTTCGCGGCCCTTGCTAAATACGGGTGTCTCAGGCGAGTTCAAATATTTAGGTGTGCCGTCGCCTAAAACACGGCCCCCAAAACCGATGCATTCGCCTTTGATATTGCGAATAGGAAACATGACGCGGTCACGAAAACGGTCGTAGCGTTTTTCGTCATCATCGCCTTCTTGTTGGGTGATGACCAAGCCGCTCTCCACCAATAGTGTGTCTTGGTAGTCTGGAAACACGCTAGCCAAGCTTCTCCATCCGTCAGGGGCATAACCCAAGCCAAACTGTCTGGCGATTTCTCCACTTAAGCCGCGATTTTTGAAATACGCGATGGCTTGTGGCGAAGACTTGAGGTGTTTGCGATAGGCTTCGCCCGCTTTTTCTAGTACTTCGGTCAGCGTGGTTTGCTTTTGGCGTGCCTGGGCGGCGCGTTCGCGGTCTTGGGGGGAGACGTCTTCTTCAGGCACTTGCATGCCTGCGTTTTGGGCTAGGTCTTTAACGGCTTCGACAAAGTTCATGCCGGCGTGGTCCATCAAAAAGCCGATGGCGTTTCCGTTTTTGCCGCAACCAAAACAATGGAAAAACTGCTTGGTCGGACTAACCGAAAAAGAGGGAGATTTCTCGCCGTGGAAGGGGCATAGCCCCATGTAATTAGCGCCGCCTTTTTTGAGAGTGACGTAGCGTCCCACTACCTCGACCACGTCGGTGCGGTCGAGAAGTTCTTGGATGAATGTTTGTGGGATCGCCATGAAAGCAAAGATGCTTATTTCGGCGCAAGTCGAATAGCACCATCCAAGCGAATGACTTCACCGTTGAGCATTTCATTTTCAAAAATGTGCAAAGCGAGTTTGGCGTAGTCTTGCGGCGTGCCTAAACGGGAAGGAAAGGGCACGCTGGCGGCCAAAGAGTCTTGCACTTCTTGGGGCAGGCCAAACATCATGGGTGTGCGGAAGATGCCAGGCGCAATCGTCATATTGCGAATGCCGTTACGCGCCAAGTCACGGGCGATGGGAAGCGTCATGCCCACTACACCGCCCTTAGAAGCGCTGTAAGCGGCTTGCCCCATTTGTCCGTCATAGGCGGCCACCGAGGCGGTTGAAATGATGACACCGCGCTCGCCGCTGGATTCAGGTTCGTTTTGGCTCATGGCTTCAGCCGCCAAGCGGATCATGTTGAAGCTGCCGATCAAGTTGACCGTGATCGTCTTGGTAAAGACATCTAATTTGTGTGCGCCGTGTTTGCCCACGGTTTTCTCAGCGGGGGCGATGCCTGCGCAGTTGACCAAACCCATCAATTTGCCCATAGACACAGCTTTGGCGATGACGGCTTGTCCGTCGGCTTCTTTGCTGACGTCGCAGGCGACAAAAGCGCCACCGATGTCTTTGGCCACGGTTTGGCCCTTTTCAACCTGCATATCGGCAATCACCACATGCGCGCCATGTTGCGCCAAAGCGCGGGCAGTTCCTTCGCCCAATCCTGATGCCCCGCCTGTGACGATAAAAACCTTGCCTTGGATGTCCATGAATATCTCCGATGTGTGTATGAAGGTGTCAGACGTGTCTTTTTACGTTGACGTTACGTCAATTATGCTGGAACGTCGATCAGGGACAATCTGTCCGCTTGCAGATCGCCAGCTTAGAAACGCCACCTTTCAGAGTAAGAAATCCAATGCCTCAAACTACAGCGCCATACAAAACCACTGACCAAAACACTACGGGTGTATTCCAGTCATGTGCATTGGGAGTTAAGGCGAACAGCGCAATAGGCAAGTTGGTGTTGTTTGCCTTTTTGGCGGTGATGACGGCTTGTAGCACCCAAGGACCTGTTAAATCCAGCACGGGCGCTGCATCTGAAGGCACTAGCAAAGAATCGACGGCGGATACATCTGCAGTCAAGCGCGTTCCCAAGTTCGGTTTGGCCTTAGGCGGCGGTGCTGCAAGAGGATTCGCCCATGTAGGCGTGATTCAAGTGCTGGAAGAAGCAGGGCTCAAGCCTGACTTTGTCGTGGGAACCTCTGCCGGTAGTTTGGTCGCAGCCTTCTACGCCAGTGGAAAAAACGGCGCGCAATTGCAGCAACTCTCTGAAACCATGGACGAAGCGACCATCACCGACTGGGCCATTCCCCTGATAGGCCGCGGAATGATGCGGGGCGACGCTTTGGCGCGCTATGTCAACAGCAAAACAGGTAACCAAAAAATTGAAGACCTACCCATGTCTTTGGGCGTCGTCGCAACCGACTTACATACAGGACAGGGCGTTTTATTCCAACGCGGCGACTTGGGCACGGCGGTGAGGGCTTCCAGTTCAGTGCCCTCTGTTTTTGAGCCCGTCAAGATTGGAACGCGCGAGTTTGTTGACGGTGGCTTGGTATCACCAGTGCCAGTGCGATTTGCCCGCCAGATGGGCGCAGAGTTTGTGCTGGCAGTAGACATTTCCAGCACACCAGAGACCGCAAAAACAGGTGATATGTTCCAAATATTGATGCAAACCTTCACCATCATGGGTAAAAGTATCAACACCTTTGAGCTGCGCGAGGCAGATGTTGTAGTCAGGCCGGCACTTGGTGCGATAGGTTCAGCCGAATTTAGTGCAAGACGTAAATCTATTGAAGCTGGACGCGCTGCCATGCTTGCGGCCCTGCCTAAAGTGAGAGCTGCGCTTTTGCCCCGCTAAAAAAAGAGGGCCCGTCTTGCGACGGGCCCTGCAAGGGATCTCAACACCCTAAGGTGATAAAAAGATCCGAGGAGACAATCTTTTTAAATTAACGCTTTTTAGCAACTGTCTTGCTTACTTTTGTAGCAGTCTCAGTCACAGCGTGGAAGTTGCTTTCGGCCAAGTCAGTAGCTTGCTTGACAACTTTTTGTACAGACTCAGCAGCAGTATTGCTTGCATTGAGGGCTTGCTTCAAGAAAGCGACAGCAGACTCAGAGCCAGCTGGCGCGTTTTTCAAAGCGGAATCAAAAAAGCTAACCAACTGCTTTTGAGCTTCTGCGGCTTTGGCTTCTACTGTCTTGCCTAATTCAGCGCCAGACTCAGAGGTGATTTCATACACATGGCGTGAGTAAGAAGCAGTTTTTTCAGCCAAAGGTTGGAAAAACTCAGTTTGTAGTGCCAAAAATTGCTGTGGGTCTTTAGCACCCATCAAGCTTTTGAAGAAGTCAGCAGACTCGGTTAATGAGCTGCGTGCAGCAGTCAAGTTGAGTTCCACCAGCTTTTCAACGCTAGCAAAAGCGTCATTGCTCATGGCGAATACGTTGTTCAGGGCTGCTTTGTTAGAAGCGACGATTTGTTCAGTAGTGATCATGTGAATCTCCAGAAGTGTGAAAGTTGAAAAAAAATGTTGCTTTGCAGCAATGGAATGGAGTTTAGGGTTATCCCGAGGTTTTGCAACACTTTGGAGGGTTAGGCGCGTGCTTTAGAGGTGACAGCCTAAATACCGACTTAACGGGGCAGGCGGAGACAATGGGCTATTAAGACAATGCCAAACAGGGGTTATGCGCGCTTTTTATTCGGATCAATTTGTATTACCGCTTCCCCAGGGACACCGATTTCCCATGGGCAAGTACCGTGTTTTGCGAGACCGCTTGGCAGTTGAGATACCCGAGATACAAACCAACGTCGCTGAACCTGCCACCGATGGTGAATTGGCCTTGGTACACGCGCCGCACTACATACAGGCGGTAGCGCAAGGCACATTGGGTGACAAGGCGCAGCGAGAAATTGGCTTTCCTTGGTCGCCAGAAATGGTGGCAAGGTCCAGGCGATCCACTGGAGCCACCATCATGGCTGCAAGGACTGCTTTGTTTGGACGCGAAGGCATTGCCGCCAATTTGGCGGGGGGAACCCACCACGCCTATGCGGACAAAGGGAGTGGTTTTTGTGTTTTCAACGACGCGGCGGTTGCGACCCGCTTGATGCAGAGCGAATGGAGTCGCCAGCACCGACAGCCTTTGAAAGTGGCCATCATCGATCTAGATGTGCACCAAGGCAATGGAACCGCGCACATATTTGGAAAAGATGACTCGGTTTTCACGCTCTCTATCCACGGCGCCAGAAATTTTCCTTTTGCCAAAGAAACTAGCGATTTGGACTTGGAACTGCCAGATGGTTGCGACGACAGCGCCTATTTACAAGCATTAGAAAAAGCATTGGAGACCCTGGAAAACCGCTTTGAACCTGGCTTGGTGATTTATCTGGCTGGCGCCGACCCACATGAAGGCGATCGACTAGGCCGCCTGAAGTTGAGCTTTGATGGCCTTGAGGCAAGAGATCGACGGGTGTTCGACTGGGCCTACCAAAAAGCGGTTCCAATGGCTTTCGCTATGGCCGGAGGTTACGGCGAGAACATTGCCGACACGGTGCAGGTGCAAATGAATACCTACCGTGTCGCCTATGCGTATTGGCAACGCTGGCAAAATCGCAGCTTATGAGTGAAAAACCTATCGAACGCGTCTTGCCTCAGTCGCGTAGTACTTTCAAAGTGTTTCGACAAATCACCACGCGTTGGGAAGACAACGATGTGTACGGCCACATTAACAACGCTGTCTATTACAGCTATGTAGATACTGCGGTTAACGCGCATCTCATTGCGCAAGGGGCTCTAGACATCCATGCCGGCAAAACGATTGGCTTGGTGATCGAGAACCATTGCAACTTTTTTGCGCCTCTGGCCTTTCCGCAAACCATTGAAGCGGGTATCCGCGTCAGCAAAATCGGCAAATCCAGTGTCAGGTACGAAGTAGGATTGTTTGCAGAAGGCGAAGACCTTTGTGCAGCCTTGGCCCACTTCATCCACGTCTATGTCAACCTCCATGACAGACGTCCCGTCACAAACCTGCCCCCCGAATTACAAAATGTTTTGGAGAAATTGAGATGACCACTCCCGTAAGCGACAGCCAAGCCGTTGACCATGCCATCACTTCGCGCATGTCAGCCCGTGCTTTCACGAACCAAGCTGTGCCCAAAGCCTTAATCACCGAGATCTTGCAAGTTGCAAGCCGCGCACCATCGGGCACCAACACCCAGCCTTGGAAAGTCTATGTATTGCAAGGCAAGAGCCGTGACACCTTGGTTGAAAAAGTCTGTGCAGTGCATGACGCCATGCGTGCCAATCCAGAAGTGGCCAAGCAATACCAAGAGCAATATGACTACTACCCCACGCAGTGGGTCAGCCCATATATCGACCGTCGCCGGGAAAACGGTTGGAGTCTGTACGGCCTATTAGGTATTGGAAAAGGCGACAAAGACAAGATGCATTTGCAGCACCAACGCAATTTCAAATTCTTTGATGCCCCCGTGGGAATGATGTTCACCCTCGACCCCATCATGGGCCGAGGCTCGATGTTTGATTACGGCATGTTTGTGCAAAACATCATGTTGGCGGCACGCGCGCGTGGTTTGCATACATGCCCGCAAGCTGCTTGGAATCACTTCCATAGCATCATCCTGCCGCACATTGGTGCGGGTGAGGGCGAGATGCTAGTGTGCGGTTTGTCGCTTGGATGGGCGGATACCTCAGACAAGGTGAATACTTTTACAACACCGCGCGTTCCTGCTGAAGAATTTACCCATTGGCGCGATTGACCCCATGATCATCACCAGTCTGCTTGACACAGACCTCTATAAATTCACCATGATGCAGGCTGTGCTGCATCAGTTTCCTCGCGCGCAAGTTACTTATAAATTTAAATGCCGTAATCTTGGAATTGCGCTGGCGCCTTATGTGCAGGAAATTCGAGGCGAAATTAAATCCTTGTGCAGTTTGAAATTCCAAGACGACGAGCTGGGATGGTTACGCAGCCTGCGTTTTATAAAAAGTGATTTCGTTGACTTCCTTGGTCTATTTCGACTGAACGAAAAATACATACAAGTCACCCCTACACAAAACGGTGAGATCGACATCACCATCCAAGGACCTTGGTTACACACCATATTGTTTGAGATTCCTGTGTTGGCCATTGTGAACGAGGTGTATTTTCGTAATACCCAAAAAGTGCCAGATTTCGTTGAAGGCCGCAATCGCCTCGAGAGAAAAATAGAAACCTTACGCGCTGAACGACTCAGTGATTTAAAAATTGCTGACTACGGTACCCGCCGCCGTTTTTCAAAAGCTTGGCATGAAGAGTTGTTGCGTGTGCTCTCCGTCAAATTAGGCACAGAGCCTATTGGACAGTTAGCGGGTACAAGCAATGCACTATTTGCGATGAAGTTGAATTTGCGCCCGCTTGGCACGATGGCCCATGAATATTTACAAGCCTGTCAAGCCCTAGGGCCTCGTCTAAGAGACAGCCAAGTGTTTGGCTTTGAGACCTGGGCACGTGAATACCGTGGCGACTTGGGCATTGCCTTGAGTGACGTCTACGGCATTGAACCGTTCTTGCGTGACTTCGACATGTATTTCTGTAAGTTGTTTGACGGTGCTCGCCATGACAGTGGCGATCCGTTCACGTGGGGTGAGCGCATGATCGAACACTACCGGCAAAACCGTGTTGACCCCATGACCAAGACGTTGATCTTCAGTGATGGGTTGACGGTCGAGCGCATCATCGCCCTCTACCAACAGTTCAGAGGACGTTGCCAACTTGCTTTCGGAATTGGTACCAATCTGACCAACGATCTGGGCTACGAGCCCTTGCAAATAGTGATCAAGATGGTGGAATGCAACGGCCAACCTGTGGCTAAGCTTTCAGATACGCCCTCTAAAAACATGTGCGAAGACCAAAACTACTTGGCGTATTTACGCCAAGTGTTTGGTATTGCATCGCCAACCTAAAGGCCGCCGATGGTTACATTGCTCATCATTATTTTTGCCATCACCTATGCGGCTATTGCCTTCGAACATCCGCTCAAAATCAATAAATCGGCTTCAGCTTTATTGGGAGCAGGGCTGCTATGGGCCATTTATGCGCTTGCTTCTACTGACTATGCGCAAATTAACCAAGAGTTATCAACCAGCTTAATCAGTACCGCGCAAATTGTTTTCTTTTTGATGGCTGCTATGGCCATTGTTGAGGTTGTAGATGCACACCAAGGCTTTGATGTGGTGACTGCAAGAATCAATACGCAAAGCTTGCCGATGTTGCTGTGGATTATTTGTTGGGTAGCTTTTTTCCTAAGCTCAATTTTGGATAACTTAACAACGACCATTGTGATGATTTCTTTGGTCCGTAAGCTCCTCGACAGCCGAGAAGATAGATTGTTTTTCGCTGGAATGATCGTGATCGCTGCAAATGCTGGGGGTGCATGGTCACCCATTGGTGATGTGACAACGACCATGCTTTGGATCGGGGGGCAGATTACTCCGCTCGCAATTATCCAAACCCTGTTCTTACCTTCACTGGTAAATCTCTTGGCACCACTTTTGGTCGTTAGTTGGATGTTGCGGGGTAAACGTGTGATGGCCCCTGCCCAGATTGAATCAACCGATGGGTTTTCTACCTCGGTTTTTGAGAGGAACACCATGTTCTTCTTGGGCCTTGGCGTATTGGTTGCTGTACCGGCTTTCAAAACAGTCACCCACTTACCTCCATTCATGGGGGTTCTATTGGGATTAGGGCTGCTTTGGATAGTGGGTGATTTGATACATAAAGATAAATCTTTCGAAGCCAGAAACCATCTTGACCTGTCTACCGCCTTGTCTCGGATCGATATGTCATCGATTGTGTTTTTTATCGGAATTCTTCTTGCGGTCTCTATTCTTGAACACACGCATGTTCTTTCTTCCCTTGCTGCGTGGCTTGATGAAACTGTGGGTCGACTAGATTTGATTGTTTTATTGATCGGACTGGTGAGCGCTGTTGTAGATAACGTACCTTTAGTCGCCGCTTCAATGGGGATGTATAGCCTTGAAAAGTACCCTGCAGACAGTTTTATATGGGAGTTTCTTGCCTATTGCGCGGGTACAGGCGGATCCATATTGATCATCGGTTCAGCAGCGGGTGTTGCTGCGATGGGAATAGAAAAGATAGATTTCGTGTGGTACTTGAAAAAAATCAGTGGACTTGCTTTTATTGGATACATTGCAGGTGCACTTGTATACATGGCTGAGTTCGCCTGAGCCTTTCTCTCAATCTATTGAACATATGGATATACAACTTGATTTTGTACTTGGACTTGTTGGCATAAATTTATTTTTGTTGGTTTTATTAGTTTGGCACTCCATTTCAAAATCCTCTCGCGATAACAAGCTAGACATTCAAAAATACCTTGACGAAAAATTAGACCGTTTAGAAAGAGCCTTACGTCTTGAAGTGACAGAGGCATCGCGTGATGCGCGTCAAGAACTCACACAAAACTTAGCTACCTTTCAACAAAGCCAAATTCAGCAACTCAGCCTGATGCAAAAGTCTGTGGGGGACACTTTGCACCAACAATTGCAGCAGTTACAAAAAAGCAATAGCGAAAAGCTAGATGAGATGCGTCGCACAGTCGACGAAAAATTGCAAACTACGCTTGAAAAACGTTTGTCCGAGAGTTTCAAACAAGTTGCAGAAAGATTAGAGCAAGTTCATAACGGACTGGGCCAAATGCAAAAACTGGCACAAGGCGTAGGCGACTTACAGCGCGTCCTCACCAATGTGAAGACGCGGGGCATCGTGGGCGAAGTGCAGCTAGAAGCTTTGTTAGAACAAGTCCTCACCATTGAGCAATACGCCAAGCAAGTAGAAACCAAGCCGCGCAGCAACCAGCGTGTAGATTTTGCGATTCGCTTTCCCGGTCGCGGTGGGCAAGATGGTGAACCTGTCTGGCTACCAATTGATGCGAAATTTCCGCGTGAAGACTACGAGCGTTTATTAGATGCCCATGAGCGTGCAGATGTGCTGGCGACCGAGGCCTTTTCTAAAGCATTGGAAGTGCGCATTCGTACCGAAGCCAAAAGCATCGCAGAGAGCTATCTGGCGCCACCGCACACCACCGACTTTGCAATTTTGTTTTTACCCATAGAAGGTTTGTATGCGGAAGTTTTGCGCCGACCGGGCCTTGTGGACAGCTTGCAACGCGACTACCGCGTGACTTTGGCGGGACCGACCACCTTGCTAGCCATGCTCAATAGCTTGCATATGGGTTTTCGTACGCTGGCACTGGAGCAACAGGCCTCTGAAGTCTGGAAGGTCTTGGGTGCTGTGAAAACGGAGTTCGAGCGCTACGGCGATTGGGTAGAAAAAGTACGCGAACAAGTTCAAAAAGCAGCAGACACTTTGGATAAGGCGGACACTCGTAGCCGACAAATGCGACGCGCTTTAAAAAATGTAGAAGCCTTGCCAGAAGGCGAATCACAAAAATTCTTACCACTAGTCGATGAACCGTTAGACGACACGGATAGTTTGGATACGACGCTTTGAAGCGCGAACTTTTTAGATTGATTGCAGGACAAGTTTGCCTGCATGCCTGCATGACCGGTATGCGCATGGCTACGCCTTTGATGGCCTTGCGTGCTGGAGAGAGCGCTGCGACGGTCGGTTTTCTTTTGGCCTTGTTTGCATTGACACAAGTTTTCTTGGCCTTGCCTGCTGGTCGTTATGCCGACATGCATGGGCTCAAAAGGCCAGTGGCTTGGAGCGTGTTGATGGCTAGTTTGGGTGCTGCCAGTGCAGCGATTTGGCCTAGCTTTCCGGTGTTGTGCTTTAGCGCGTTGATGACTGGTGGCGCAACTGGTGCCGCGATCATTGCATTGCAACGTCACGTAGGGCGAGCGGCGCAAGATGTGACCGAGATGAAGCAAGTCTTTAGTTGGTTGTCAGTAGGTCCTGCTATTTCCAATTTCATTGGCCCATTCAGCGCGGGTATTTTGATCGACTATGCAGGCTTTCAATGGGCTTATGCAGCGATGGCGGTGTTTCCCATCTTGGCCTGGTACTGGGTTCGTCAAACACATGAACTGCCCGCTGTTGTCAATCCTCCTGGGCATGAGGCAAACAGTGCATGGGATTTACTCAATGACACCATGTTTAGGCGTTTGTTGTTGGTGAACTGGTTTTTATCGGCGTGTTGGGATGTACATACCTTTGTCGTGCCTATCTTGGGTCATGAACGGGGCTTAAGTGCCTCGTCCATTGGATCCATCTTGGGTGGTTTTGCGATTGCCGCTGCTTTGATTCGGTTTTTGTTACCCATGGTTGTCGCTAAATTACAAGAGTGGCAAGTCATTACCTCGGCCATGCTGATTACTTCTGCTTTACTAGGAATTTATCCATTTATGCAAGGTGCATTAGCGATGGGTATTTGCTCGGTATTTTTGGGCTTGTCGCTGGGGTCAGTGCAACCAATGGTGATGAGCACCTTGCATCAGATCACACCAGAGTCACGCCATGGGGAAGCTTTGGGGTTGCGCTTGATGGGCATCAACGCATCGAGCGTGTTGATGCCTATGTTGTTTGGTGTAGCGGGCACGGTGATTGGTGTGGGCGCTGTTTTCTGGTGTGTGTCTTTAGCGGTGGGTCTAGGCTCTCGCAGCGCGTATTTGCTCAGAGTGCATAAAAAGCACGAATAACTTCCCACGCATCTTCTACCGTGTCGACATAGTGAAACAGTTGTAAGTCTTCCTCGGCAATCACACCTTCTTCCAGCATGTTTTCTGGATGAAATACTTTTTTCCAGTACTCGGTTCCGAACAACACAATGGGTACGGGCTTTGCCTTTTTGCATTGCACCAAGGTTAAGGTTTCGAACAATTCGTCCATCGTGCCAAAGCCGCCAGGAAACGCTACCAATGCCTTGGCCCGCATCATGAAATGCATTTTGCGTAAGGCAAAGTAGTGGAACTTAAAACTCAGTTCGGGCGTGATGTAGGGGTTAGGCGTTTGTTCATGGGGTAGGGCGATATTGAGTCCTACACTGATGCCGCCCGCTTCAGACGCGCCACGATTGGCGGCTTCCATAATGCCGGGCCCACCGCCTGTGCATATGAAAAGCTTGTTCGGGTTGTGTTTATTGGCGCTGTATTGGGCAATCAAATGACCGAATGCACGTGCTTGCTCATAAAAGTGGGCATTACGTACCAAAGATTCTGCGCGCTTGATGTCTAGGGCCATTCCAGAGCTTATCGCCGACTCCAAAGTTTTTTGTGCTTTTTCTTGGCTTTGAAAACGCGCGCTGCCAAAAACGACAACCGTATGTTCAATGCCTTGTTCTTGTTGCGCCAAGTCGGGTTTGAGCATTTCCAACTGAAAACGGATGCCACGCGTTTCCCGTCGCAGAAGAAATTCGGGGTCAGCAAAAGCAAGGCGATTGGATTCAGGTACTAGCGCATCACCGCTTTGGCTCTGAGCTTTCAGTATGTCCCACGCTTGCGATAAGCGCGGGTCTTGGGGGTCAAGCATTCCATCCATAAAAATCACCTTGATGGTTGGTCGGAAAAATTAAAAAGGCCTGCAAGCAGGCCTTTTGTTGAAGAGTTGCAGGATTAAACGCGTTTACGGTATTCGCCAGTACGCGTATCGATTTCGACTTTATCACCTTGCGCCACAAAAATAGGCACTGGCACTTCGAAACCGGTAGCAATTTTGGCGGGCTTCAATACTTTGCCAGACGTGTCGCCTTTGACTGCTGGCTCAGTCCAAGTGATCTCACGCACGACAGTGGTGGGCAATTCAACCGAGATGGCTTTTTCGTCGTAAAAAACGACTTCAAGCGACATGCCGTCTTCAAGATAGTTCAAAGCATCGCCCATATTGCTGGCTTCGACTTCGTATTGGTTGAATTCGCTGTCCATACAAACATACATGGGGTCAGCGAAATAAGAATAGGTACATTCTTTTTTGTCCAAAATGACTTGGTCCATTTTGTCGTCTGCACGAAACACCACCTCGGTACCGAAGTTGGCGATCAAGCTTTTGAGCTTCATGCGCACAGTGGAGGAACCGCGTCCGCCACGGCTGTATTCGGTGCGCAGGACCACCATGGGGTCTTTACCATGCATGATGACGTTGCCGACGCGTATTTCTTGAGCGGTTTTCATAGGTGAAGTTCTTGTAAGTGAATGAGAGATTTCCGAAGCTTTTAGCCGCTTGGAAAGCGCAAAGCCCCTGATTTTAGCGTTTTTGGGACACAAATCGCTCTAATTGTGTGACCAAGTCTTCTTGGCGCTCTAATTGGCTCGCATTTTGACGGGCCCAAGTTGTCCAGTTTTCGAAGTGTTTTTGCTCTATTGAGGGTAATGGGGTGCCACTAATGCCATTCCAAAAAGCATGGATGGCCGCCAAATCTTGGGGCATTTGCAGAGTTTCACAAAAGGCTTGTAGCTTTCTGTGGTGCGCCTGATCGTCTTGCGGATAAATGTGCCAAACAAAGGGCTTACCAGCCCATAAAGCCCGAATAACGGAGTCTTCTCCTCGCACGAAGTTCAAGTCACACGCCCATAGCAAATGGTCGTAATTGGTTTGGCTCAGGTACGGCAACTGTTCAATCTGCAAGTGGCCTGCACCGCTGGCAGGTATTTGCAAAACATTTAATGCTTGCGCAACAGCTTGTTGCGATCGTCCTTGCGTGACTAGGAGGTTGGTAGGCGTTTTATTGATGACCAATTGCTTGAGTAAATCTTGCAAGGCGCTAGGTTCGTAACAAAACAGCGATATCCAACGCGTTTGTGGATGCGCTTTAGTTTTAGATATTTGAGGTGCGTAGCGCGCTAGCCATGCATTGCGGTCGAATGCGGATTGCCTTTGCTTTAAATCGGTCTCGCGTATCAAGCCGCCTGTGCCATTGACAAAGCCTGGGTAAAAAAACCATTTGATCTGACCTTTGGCGGTGCCTTGCATAACTGGGGATGCTAAACCGTGAGATTGCGTGACATAGCCTTCTGCGCTCAAGTATTCAAGGTTTATCCAAGTTGATCTCTGCTGTGCAATCAAGTTCTCGATAGGGGTAGGCAGTTTGCAACCAAAAGCTTCGATGACTACATCACCCAACTTCAAAGCGGTCTCAGCATCAGACCAATTGGATACTTCAACTTTGGGGTGACCGTGGGGTGCCATCCAAGCCAACGCGCTGGCATCGTCCACCCAAAGGCGAACGGAATGTCCGCGTTCGGCTAATTCAACGGCCAAACGCCAACTGACCCCGAGGTCGCCGTGGTTGTCGATGACGTGGCAAAAAATATCCCACTGCAAAAGTTTGGAAGTCACCCGCGAGATTGTCCACAATACGCAGATGTCTGAAGAAAACTCGCCAGAACCTGCTCCGTTAGAAGAAGTCGCC
Source organism: uncultured Burkholderiales bacterium (assembly GCA_903880855.1). Classification (GTDB taxonomy): domain Bacteria; phylum Pseudomonadota; class Gammaproteobacteria; order Burkholderiales; family Burkholderiaceae_C; genus Limnohabitans. The sequence continues at coordinate 46,232 of CAIRQX010000122.1, forward strand.
AATCGCCATAGTGCTGAATTGTTGGCACAGGTCGCTGCGCTCCCTGGTTTGCCTGGTGTCTACCGTTATTTCGACGAGAACGAGCAGGTGCTTTATGTGGGCAAAGCTATCAGCTTGAAAAAGCGTGTGGCAAGTTATTTCCAAAAAGAAAAATCTGGAACCCGCATAGGACATATGGTGAGCAAAATCGTGCGGATGGAAACCACGGTGGTGCGTTCGGAAGCCGAGGCTTTGTTGCTGGAACACAACCTGATCAAGTCGCTCAAACCCCGATACAACATTTTGTTTCGAGACGACAAGAGCTACCCTTATTTAAAAATCACACGCGCTACAGATACCTCTAAAAACAAAGCCAGCAATGTGTCAAGGGTGGTCTATTACCGCGGAGCGGTAGATAAACGGCATGAATATTTTGGTCCCTACCCCAGTGTGTGGGCAGTGCGCGAAGCCATTCAGTTATTGCAGAAAGTTTTTCGCTTGCGTACCTGTGAAGATACCGTGTATCACAACCGTACACGTCCGTGTTTGCTGTATCAAATCAAGCGATGCTCAGCGCCATGTGTAGGCCATATCTCTTTAGAGGCCTATCAAAGCGATGTCGATAGCGCCATGCGACTCTTGCGCGGTCAAACCCAAGAAGTGATGCAGTCCATTGAGGCGCGCATGATGGCGCATGCAGATAAGTTGGAGTTTGAGCAGGCAGCAGAGTTGCGTAACCAAATGGGTGCTTTGTCCAAAGTTTTGCATCAGCAAGCCGTGGATACGGTGGGTGACCAAGATGTCGATATCTTGGCCGTCAAAGTGCAAGGAGGGCGTGCTTGCGTGAACTTGGCGATGGTGCGAGGCGGTCGCCACCTAGGTGATCGGGCTTACTTTCCTGTGCATGTGGACGATGCAGAACCGACTGAAGTTTTAGAGGCTTTTTTGAGCCAGCACTATATTGAAATACCTGTTCCGCCCACGCTAGTCACCAGCCATGCAGTGGATAAGCAGTTAATACAAACCTTGGTTGAACAAACTGGGGTCAAGATCAACGCTGTCCATAACCCCCGCGAACAGCGCAAGGTGTGGTTGGAAATGGCGCAACAAAATGCCGATATCCAACTTGCTCGGTTGTTAGCTGAAGAAGGTTCGCAACAAGCGCGAACGCGCTCTTTGGTCGATTCCTTAGATTTAGACGTCGACAACCTGGATGTGTTTCGGATGGAATGTTTCGACATTTCGCATACAGCAGGTGAGTCGACCCAAGCCTCTTGCGTGGTGTTCCACCACCACAAAATGCAAAGCAGCGAATACCGCCGCTACAACATCGACGGCATCACGCCAGGTGATGACTATGCCGCCATGCGCCAAGTGCTAGAGCGCCGTTACAGCAAACTCGCTGAAGCGGTGCGCGCAGGAGAAGGTAAGTTACCCGACCTGGTTTTGATTGACGGAGGCAAAGGCCAAGTCTCGATGGCACGCGAAGTGTTTGAAGCTCTTGGGCTAGATGTCTCGCGGATTGTGGGCGTAGAAAAAGGCGAAGGCCGTAAGGTGGGACTAGAGGAGTTAGTCTTTGCTGATGGCCGTGAAAAAGTCTATCTAGGCCGCGATTCAGCAGCATTGATGTTGATTGCACAGATACGAGACGAGGCGCATCGCTTTGCGATTACCGGCATGCGCGCGGCGCGGGCCAAGGTGCGTGTTGGAGGTAGCACCCTAGAAGAGATTGCTGGCATAGGACCTAAGAAGCGCGCCAAGTTGTTGCAACGTTTTGGCGGTGCGCGCGGAGTAGCGCAAGCAAGTGTGCAAGACCTCTGCAGCGTGGAAGGTATTTCTTTAGAACTTGCGCAAACTATTTATCAGGCTTTACGTTAAGTATCTAGCTGATTAAAAACTGTAAGCCTACAAAATTTGTAATGGCTAGCTTATAAATTGGTGCTTTTTAGGGTTTAACGATTTCTAGCAAGCGATCTAGCCCGCCTTCTTGGATAGACACCATGGCTTGTTCGCGTACTTTGGGCTTGGCGTGGTAAGCCACAGAGAGTCCTGCAACGCCCATCATTAACAAGTCATTTGCGCCGTCTCCCATGGCGATGCTTTGTTTAGGCGAGATGCCCATATCAGCACAAGTTTCAAGAAGTTTTTTACGCTTCTCTGCACCATCGCAAATATCACCCCAAGGCTGATCAACTAACTGACCTGTGAGGTGTCCATCTGCAATTTCAAGAACATTGCTGCTGGTGAAGTCAATGTTGAGCATGTGCCCTACACGGTCCGCAAAAAAAGTAAAACCTCCGCTGACTAGTAATACTTTCATGCCATGTTGCTTACATGTGTCTACCAATTCTTTAGCACCAGGGTTCAGCCGCAAGCGCTTGGTAAAGACATCATCTAAAGCTTCTTGGGGCACGCCTTTCAGCAAGGCCACGCGTTTGCGCAAACTGTCTTTGAAATCCGTGATTTCGCCCCGCATGGCGGCTTCAGTAATGGCGCTGACTTCAGCTTTACGTCCAGCCGCGTCGGCTATTTCATCAATGCATTCGATGTTGATCAGGGTCGAATCCATATCAAACGCGATGAGCTTGAAGTCATTCAATGCAAGCGGCGGTTCGATGCCTTGAATAAAAAGTCCTGGAGCAAATTCTTGTTGTGCCATGCAATTTTTAAAAGTAACGCTTGCGCGAGATTATCTAGGTCACTGAAGCAGTGGGTGCTGGTTTAGATGGGGCGATTGGAGTTCCCAAAGCCCGCAAAATATCTTGCACCATCTTGGCTCTGGCCATGGGTTCTGGAAGTTCACGCTCGATACGAAGCCTGTCATTGCCAGCCAACTTGATGTGTTTGTTTTTTTGTACCAACTCGATGATGCGCATGGCGTCAAACGGTGGATTGGGTTTGAAACTGATGATCGTCACATGCGGTGTCGCATCTACCTTGGTCACGCCATAGTCACGGGCTTTCACACGTAAACGATGAACATCAATCAAGGTTTGGGCTTGAGTTGGCAATTTGCCAAAACGGTCCACCAATTCTTCTAGCAAGCCATCAATCTGGTCAGATGTTTTGGCAATCGCTAACTTCTTATAGAAAGACAGTCTCAAATGCACGTCGCCGCAGTAGTCGTTGGGTAGTAGAGCTGGTGCATGTAAATTCACCTCTGTAGTTGCACTGAGTGGGCTTAGCAGATCGGGCTCTTCACCATTCTTCAAGGCGCGAACCGCTTCGCTCAACATCTCGTTGTAGAGTTGAAAACCAACCTCCAGCATATTGCCGCTTTGGCTCTCGCCCAAAACTTCGCCTGCACCTCGAATCTCAAGGTCGTGCATGGCCAAGTAAAAACCAGATCCCAGTTCCTCCATTTGTTGAATAGCATCTAGTCTTTGCGTGGCTTGTTTGGTGAGCGATTCAATGTCAGGCACCATCAAATATGCATAGGCTTGGTGGTGACTGCGTCCCACACGACCACGCAATTGGTGTAGTTGAGCCAAGCCAAATTTATCAGCGCGGCTCATGATGATGGTGTTGGCAGTTGGCACGTCAATGCCAGTCTCAATGATGGTCGAGCAAAGCAATACGTTATAGCGCTGCGTTACGAAGTCACGCATCACACGTTCGAGTTCGCGCTCTGGCATTTGCCCGTGGGCAATAGCAATGCGGGCTTCGGGTAAGAGTTCTTCTAAGCGCGCACGACGGTTCTCGATGGTGTCGACTTCGTTGTGTAAAAAATAACACTGACCACCGCGTTTGAGTTCGCGCAACACTGCTTCACGTATGACGCCGTTGCCTTCGGTACGTACAAAAGTTTTGATGGCTAAGCGTCTTTGCGGTGCGGTTGCGATGACGCTGAGGTCGCGCAAGCCTTCCAGTGCCATGCCTAGAGTACGTGGAATGGGGGTCGCTGTGAGTGTCAGTACATCGACTTCCGCGCGAATGGCTTTCATCGTCTCTTTATGGCGGACACCAAATCGATGCTCTTCGTCGATGATCAAAAGCCCTAAGTCTTTGAACTTGACACTCTCGCTCAGAAGTTTGTGCGTGCCTATGACGATATCGATTTGCCCATCAGCCAGTCCTTTGGCTGCCAAAGTAATTTCTTTGGCAGAGCGAAAACGACTCATCTCTGCAATTTTGATAGGCCACTTGCTGAAACGGTCGTTCAGTGTTTGAAAATGTTGTTCTGCAAGCAAAGTAGTTGGCGCCAAAAAAGCCACTTGTTTGCCGCCAGTGACCGCCACAAAAGCTGCGCGCAGCGCCACTTCGGTTTTGCCAAAACCCACGTCTCCGCAAACCAATCGGTCCATAGGCCGTGGACTAATCATGTCTTGGATCACAGCGTGAATCGCGGCGCGTTGGTCTGCAGTTTCGTCAAACCCAAAATCGTTGGCGAAGGTTTCGTAGTCTTGCGGTGAGTAGCGAAAAGGGTGTCCAACCCTCGCTGCACGTCTTGCGTAAATATTGAGTAGTTCGGCTGCGGCATCACGCACTTGCTCCGCCGCACGACGTTTGGCTTTATCCCATTGGGCCGAGCCCAGTTTGTGCAAAGGAGCTTCGTCGGCGCTCACGCCTGTGTAGCGACCAATCAAATGCAATTGACTGACGGGCACATACAACACGGCTTGGTCGGCGTATTCCAGATGCAAGAACTCTTGTAAAACGGGAAGACCTTCGTCCGTTTTTTTACCCAAATCCATATTGATCAAGCCACGGTAGCGGCCGATGCCATGGGCGTTGTGGACGACGGGGTCGCCGACATTGAGTTCTGATAAATCTTTGATCAGGGCTTCAACATCGCTAACCTGTTCTTGTTTTTTTCTTCTGCGCGCAGCCGGTGCGATAGCGAACAGTTCTGTTTCAGTGATGAAGTCGATGCCGGTTTCTAGCCAACTAAATCCCACCTGGAGATGGGAAGTAGCGATACCAATTTTTTCTTGGGATTTTTCGAAGTCGTGAAGGGATTCAAAGACTACAGGGCTGAGTTCGCTGGCTCTCAAGAAATCTAAAAGGCTTTCGCGACGCCCATCGCTTTCCGCCAAGATGAGCAAGCGGTGGGCGGTGTTTTTGGCGTACAGCTCTAGCCGCTCCAGCGGGTCAGTAGCGCCCCGCATCACCATCAAATCTGGCAAGGATTGTGCGAAGGTGTTTTCGCTACTGGCGGCATTGTATGGACGCAGAGCTAGTTGCGCGTGTTGGTTAGCCGTTGCAAAAAACTGTTCTGCGCTTAAAAACAAACTGGCCGGAGATAGCGCAGGTCTTTCGGGGTCGCCTTGAACTAATCGGTAGCGCTCTTGCGTGTCTTGCCAAAAGCGTTGAAAAACGGGTTCTAGTTCACCATGCAGTACCACGATGGCTGACGGACTGAGATAGTTGAAGACGGTGGCGGTTTCTTCAAAGAACAAGGGCAAGTAATACTCAATACCTGCAGTCGCAACGCCATTTCCAATGTCTTTGTAAATTCGGCTTTTGGTTGGGTCGCCTTCTAATAATTCACGCCAGCGCTTGCGAAAGAGCCCACGCGCATCTTGGTCCATGGGGAACTCGCGCCCAGGAAGCAGTCGCACTTCAGGCACGGGGTACAAACTACGCTGACTGTCCGGGTCAAAGGTGCGAATTGAATCGATTTCGTTGTCGAATAAATCGACGCGGTAGGGAACCAAAGAACCCATAGGGAATAAATCGATCAAACCACCGCGCACCGCATATTCACCAGGGCTTACAACTTGCGTGACATGGCTGTAGCCAGCCAAACTCAGTTGTTCTTTGAATTTCGCTTCATTGAGAGATTGCTTGACCTTGAATTCAAATGTGTAGCCTGCCAAGAAAGACGGCGGCGCAAGTCGGTAAAGCGCAGTGGTTGCAGGAATCAAAATGACATCTGCATCGCCCTGCGAAATTCGCCACAGAGTCGCTAAGCGTTCGCTGATCAAATCTTGGTGTGGTGAAAAACTGTCGTAAGGCAGAGTTTCCCAATCAGGGAAGAGCACACAACGCACTTCTGGTGCGAAGAAGGATATTTCGTCTTGCAGACGGTGTGCATCCGCAGCATCGGCAGTGACGATGGCGACTTGGGTCTTTTTGGATTTTTCTTGTATGCCCAATTTAGCAAGCCATAGCGCATCGGCTGAGCCAACAGGGCGATCAATGGCAAATCGTTTGCCGGTACTCAATGAAGGCAGGTGCATTGGGTTGATTCTAGAATGACACCATGTCTCACCCCTCAGCAACAACGCATCAGATGTATGCATTGATTCCTTGCGCGGGTAGTGGCGCGCGTGCTGGCTCCACGGAGCCTAAGCAATATCGCGACATTGCTGGACTTCCTATGGTGATCCATACCTTGCGCGCGTTCAATGCTGTGGTGAGAATCAGGCAAGGTTTAGTTGTTGTAGCCCCCGATGACATCGTTATGACTGGTTTAATTCAAAAACATGGCCTTTATAACTTTCAAGTCGCAGGAGTTGGTGGTGCACAACGTTCAGACAGTGTGTTGGCCGGCCTCAATGCCTTGATGGTGCACGGAGCCAAATCGGACGACTGGGTGTTAGTGCATGACGCTGCACGCTGTTTAATCACACCGCAACAAATTGATGGTTTGATAGATGCTGTTACCTCAGACCCCGTTGGCGGACTTTTGGCGCAACCGTTGGCTGATACCCTGAAGTCCGCAGATCACAATCGTGTGGTCGCCACAGTGACCCGCGTTGATAAATGGTTAGCCCAAACACCACAAATGTTTCGGATCGGACCACTGAAACTCGCAATTGAGCAAGCGGGGTCAACTGTTACCGACGAATCGTCTGCTATGGAGTCTATGGGGTTGCATCCTTTGTTGGTGGCTTGCGATAGCCATAATTTCAAAGTGACCTATCCACAAGACTTTGCGCTGGCAGAAGCTATTTTTCATATGAGAAACAACCATTTGCATGGAACACGCTAAATTTCGTATTGGTGAGGGTTGGGATACGCATGCGCTGGTGACAGGGCGTCCACTTGTTATTGGAGGCGTGCATATTCCCCATACACACGGTTTATTAGGACATTCAGATGCAGATGTATTGCTGCACGCGATTACAGATGCTTTGCTTGGCGCTGCTGCGTTAGGTGATATCGGTAGGCACTTTCCTGATACCGATGCGCAATTTAAGGGCGCTGACTCTTGGCTTCTTTTACAAAAAGTGGGTCAATTGTTAACAGCTAATGGCTATCAAGTGGGCAATATTGATGCAACTGTGATTGCGCAAGCTCCCAAGTTAGCTAGTTTTATTCCTGCCATGTGCGAGCGGATCGCCCAAGCCTTAAACATTAGCCTCATACAGGTCAACGTAAAAGCCAAAACCGCTGAAAAAATGGGCCCAGTCGGAAAGGGCCTAAGCATGGAGGCGAGAGCCGTTGTGTTGATTTATTGATTTTTGGGGTGGAGGGCGACTAGGCCGTCCACTATCTCTCGCACGATGCGTTTTTGCTCACACTTGAGCAACAAATATTTAACGATGAGTTGCTGGTCAATGAGATTGACTTTGTCTTCAGCAATGTTTTTATCAAGCGACTTAGAGGGCGGTGTGCCAAAAAGCAAACCTTCTGGCGAAATTTTGAGCCACTTGCACAAGATAAGTAACTTGTCTTGTTTGGGAACAGAAACACCCATTAACCAATTGCGTGCCGCATGGGAAGTGATGCCATCACCCCAGTAACGTAAATTGAATTCGTTCGCAACGACGGTGGCGGAGGGGCGAATGCCTGCTTCTTTGAGGGCAGATCGAAGACGTTCTGCGAACTTTGAAGTTTCTTTGGTGGGAGGGGTGCGTTTCATTCCGCTAAGTTAACATTTGTTTTACCTTTATAGTTAATTATAGGTTAAAAACTTATTAATTGAGTATTTAATTATTACTGAGCAGCCCAGCCGCCATCCATATTCCATGCAACGCCACGCACATTGTCAGCAGCCTTGGAGCACATGAACACAGCCAAGGCGCCTAGTTCCTCTGGGGTTGTAAATTGCATCGACGGTTCTTTCTCGCCTAGCAACATCTTGGTAGCTTGTTCATTAGAAATTTTTAATTCTGATGATTTGGCATCGACTTGTTTTTGAACCAAGGGTGTGAGAACCCAACCAGGACAAATGGCATTGCAGGTCACACCGGTGGTGGCATTTTCTAGAGCGGTTACTTTGGTCAACCCGACTAGTCCGTGTTTGGCGGCTACATAAGCAGACTTTTGGGCTGAAGCCACTAATCCGTGCACAGAGGCCACATTGATGATGCGTCCCCAGTTTTTTTGCCGCATGTGGGGAATCGCTAAGCGCGACGTATGAAATGCGCTGGTGAGGTTGATGGCAATGATGGCGTCCCATTTCTCAACTGGGAAGTTTTCTATCGAAGCTACATGCTGAATACCAGCGTTATTGACCAAAATATCTACGCCTCCAAATTGTGTTTTGGCAAATTCCATCATGTCTTGGATATCGCTTGCTTTGCTCATATCTGCAGGGTGGTGTGCAACTTTGACCTTGCAAGCCTCAATTGCTGCTTTGGGGCCTGCAACATCACCAAACCCATTCATCACGATATTGGCACCTTCTTTGGCAAGCGCAATCGCGATGCCTAGTCCAATGCCGCTGGTGGAACCAGTGACCAATGCTGTTTTACCTGCAAGCTGTAATTGAGACATTTTTAAACCCCTTTTGAAAATAATAAAAAACTTGTGACATTATGAGGTTTTGAAATTTAAACACTTGCAATGGAAGACGGAGTTTTACAAAAGGCTAGGAATTTTTCCCAACCGCTATTGGAAGGAAGCACCTTAGATAGCGGAGAGGACGTGCTTGCGCATGCCGATGCAATGGTCGAGATACTTGACCAAATGGGTGACTCGCAAGATATGCAGGCCGCTTGTTACTTGGTCTATGCCTGCGACCACCTGGCTAAGCCAGAAGATGTCATTGGCAAGGCTTTTGGTGCCAGTTTTGCCGCTTTAGCCATTGAGACATCGCGCTTGATTCGCATTCAAAGACAGGCGCGCATACCTGCATCCGAAGGTGTCCAAGCTGATCTAGGTGTAGAAAACGTTCGCAAAATGTTGCTGGCGTTCTCACGCGATTTACGCGTGGTGATGCTACGCTTGGCATCGAGGCTACAAACCTTACGCCATTATTCGGTATTGAAAAAACCACTGCCCAGTGGATTGGCCCAAGAGTCTCTCCAAGTTTTTGCACCTTTGGCTAACCGCTTGGGTATTTGGCAAATCAAATGGGAATTGGAAGACCTTTCGTTTAGGTTTACTGAACCTGATACTTACCATCAAGTTGCGCATTGGTTAGATGAAAAACGTACAGAGCGTGAGATCTATATCGCTTCTGCTTGCGCATCCATTACATATGGCTTGAAAGAGCAGGGTATTGAAGCAAAAGTTTACGGGCGTCCCAAACACATCTACAGCATTGTCAAAAAAATGCGTGACAAAAATATTGGGTTTGAAAAGGTGTTGGACATTCGTGCTTTTCGTATTCTTGTCGACTCAGTTCCCAATTGTTACGCTGCACTGAGCTGGGTGCATAGCCAATATGCACCTATGGTGGAAGAGTTCAACGACTATATTGCGCGGCCCAAGTCGAATGGTTACCAGTCACTGCACACGGTGGTGCGTGATGCGCAACAAAAAGCGATTGAAATTCAGATAAGAACTCAGAGCATGCATGACCATGCAGAACATGGTGTTGCTGCCCACTGGGCCTACAAGGAAGCGGGCAAGAAAGGCTATTCGGGTGTTTCTGCCACTGGAGCCTACGATGCCAAGATTGCCGTGTTGCGTCAATTGCTGGCATGGGAAAGAGAGATGTCGTCCGCCGACTCGCAATCTAGCGCGAACAACTTTCAAGGCACACGAGTTTCAGAGGCCGCGCCTGACCGTATATATGTGCTGACACCTGAGGCGGCTGTGGTGGAACTGCCGGAAGGCGCAACCCCGATTGATTTCGCCTACACCTTACACACCAATTTAGGACACCGTTGCCGCGGCGCGCATATCGATGGCGTCATGGTGCCTTTGAACACAGTTCTCAAAAACGGACAAACCGTTTCCATCACAGCCATCAAAGATGGTGGTCCTTCTAGGGACTGGCTTAACCCAGAGTTGGGCTTTTTAGTAAGCGCCAGAGCGCGTGCGAAGGTGCGTGCTTGGTTCAATGCGCAGGTGTTCCAAGAGACGGTGTTTAAGGGACGCGAAGTTGTCGAGAAATTATTGCAACGCGAAGGTAAATCCAGTACCAATTTAGATGAGCTATCAGGACAGCTGGGATTTAAATCTTCTGAAGCATTATTTGAATCCGTTGGTAAGGAAGAATTTTCTCTAAGGGCGATCGAGCAATTTTTAAGACCCAATGCAGTTATAAACGTCACACCTGACGATTACATATTGCTCAAAAAATCAAAACCTACCAAGCCCTCAGAAAACGGCGGTGTTTTGGTGGTGGGCATGGATTCTTTGCTGACGCAGTTGGCAAAGTGCTGCAAACCGGCGCCACCCGATGAGATCAAAGGCTTTGTGACCCGCGGTAAAGGCGTGAGCATCCACCGTGAGGATTGTTCCAACTTTGCGCAAATCGAAAGGAAAAATCCTGATCGCGTCATTGAAGTAACTTGGAGCCATGCAAAAGTTGCGCAGCCACTGGCTTATCAAGTAGATGTGTCGATTGAAGCTTTTGATAGACAAGGCTTACTAAGAGACATCTCTGAAGTTTTTTCTAAAGAAAAAATGAATGTGGTCGGTGTGCAAACCCAATCCATCAAGGAAGTAGCTTGGATGACATTTACCGTTGAGGTCTTTGATACGCGCAAACTCAACAAAGTTTTGGGTCTCATTGGAGAAGTCAAAGGGGTACGCAACACTAAAAGACGTTAGAGTCTGATACACTTGTGTTTTCGGACATTTAGGCGCGTAGCTCAGCTGGTTAGAGCACCACCTTGACATGGTGGGGGTCGTTGGTTCGAGTCCAATCGCGCCTACCAATTTTTCCAATCCCACAGAGTATGAATACGGCACACATTCCCAAAGTGGGTTTTGTGAGCTTGGGCTGTCCCAAGGCGTTGACAGACTCTGAGCTCATATTGACGCAATTAAGCGCACAAGGCTATCAAACCTCAAAAACTTTTGAGGGTGCTGACTTGGTGATTGTGAATACCTGCGGATTTATCGATGACGCAGTTAAAGAAAGCTTAGACACCATTGGCGAAGCATTAGCCGCGAACGGCAAAGTGATTGTCACGGGCTGTTTAGGTGCAAGATCCAACACGGATGGCAGCAACATGGTGCGAGCCTTGCACCCCAGCGTCCTCGCTGTCACAGGCCCACACGCCACACAAGAGGTGATGGACGCGGTGCATCTGCACTTACCTAAACCCCATGATGCTTTTATTGACCTCATACCGCCTCACAACATCGATACAGGCGTTAAATTAACGCCCAAGCATTACGCTTACCTCAAGATCAGCGAAGGTTGTAATCACCGCTGTACTTTTTGCATCATCCCATCCATGCGCGGAGACTTAGTCAGTCGCCCCATTGGCGATGTGCTGAAAGAAGCGCATGCTTTGTTTGAGAGTGGCGTCAAAGAGTTGTTGGTCATCAGCCAAGACACCTCTGCTTATGGTGTTGATGTGCAATACCGAACTGGTTTTTGGGATGGTAAGCCCATCAAAACTAAAACGCTGGAGCTTGCGAAAGCTTTAGGCGACATTGCTCAGAGCTATGGCGCTTGGGTACGTTTGCACTATGTTTATCCGTATCCAAGCGTTGACGACATCATTCCCTTAATGGCCACTGGCCATGTGCTTCCGTATTTGGATGTACCTTTTCAGCATAGCCACCCTGATGTGTTGAAGCGCATGAAGCGCCCTGCTAGTGGTGAAAAAAACTTAGAACGAATTCAGCGATGGCGGGAAATGTGCCCGCAAATTGTTATTCGCAGTACGTTTATTGCTGGCTTTCCGGGTGAAACCGAAGAAGAGTTTGATCATTTATTGGACTTCATGCGTGAAGCCAAGATTGATCGTGCTGGTTGCTTTGCTTACAGCCCTGTTGAAGGCGCTACAGCTAACCAAATCCCTGGCATGTTGCCTCAAGCTTTAAGGCAAGAACGAACTGCGCGTTTTATGCAAGTGGCAGAAGAGGTTTCCGTGAACAAGCTCACATATAGAGTGGGCGACACCTTGCAAGTTCTGATCGATTCTGCACCAGGCAGCGGCAGAAAAGGTGGTGTTGGAAGAAGTTACGCAGAAGCACCGGAGATTGATGGTGTGGTGCGTTTATTACCTTCTGAAAAAATCAGCAAGGTTTTGAAAGTGGGTGAATTTACGCGCGCTAAAGTTGTTTCAACGCAAGGTCATGACCTGATTGCGTCGCCAATTTGACGCATAAATCATTTAGGATTGGTGCCCAGGAAGGGACTCGAACCCCCACGATCTTGCGATCGCCAGCACCTGAAGCTGGTGCGTCTACCAATTTCGCCACCTGGGCATTTCAGGAATGAAAGGGATTCTATCAAACATACCTCACCAACCAGTGGTTTACTGGAAGAGTTTGAAGGCACTGTGTCGGGCCATCGCGATGGACATGGCTTTGTTCAACGTGACGATGGGTTGCCAGATATTTATTTACCACCGAATGAGATGCGTGCTGTTTTACACCGCGACCGTGTCAAAGCGCGCGTGGTGCGGTTTGATCGCAAAGGACGTTCTGAGGGCCGTGTGGTGGAGATTTTGCAGCGCTCTACGCAGCCCATCATCGGCAGACTTTTACAAGAAAGCGGTGTCTGGTTAGTTGCTCCCGAAGACAAACGCTATGGCCAAGATGTTTTGATTCCTAAAAGTGCGACTGCACGTGCAACAGTGGGCCAGGTGGTGGTGGTGGAGTTGACTGAACCGCCCAGTTTGTATGGCCAACCGGTGGGTCGGATCAAAGAAGTATTGGGTGAGGTGGATGACCCAGGCATGGAGATTGAAATTGCGGTGCGCAAATATGGCGTGCCACATGAATTTTCTGAAGCCTGTTTAGCCCTTGCCCGTGGGCTGCCTGACAAAGTTCGGCCCCAAGATAAAAAGAACCGTGTTGATCTCACCGATATCCCGTTGGTCACGATTGACGGTGAAGATGCGCGTGATTTCGATGATGCGGTGTATTGCGAACCTGCCAAAGTGGGCCGTTCTAAGGGTTGGCGTTTATTGGTTGCAATTGCCGATGTGAGTCATTATGTTGAGACCGGTAGTGCGATAGATATCGATGCATACGACCGTGCCACCAGTGTTTATTTCCCGCGCCGTGTGATTCCGATGCTGCCTGAGAAACTATCCAATGGCTTATGTTCACTCAACCCTGATGTTGAACGCTTGTGCATGGTGTGCGATATGTTGATCACCACATCGGGTGAAGTGCATGCTTACCAGTTTTATCCGGCTGTGATGTTTAGCCATGCTCGGTTTACATACACCGAAGTAGCTGCCATTTTGGCGAATACACGTGGCCCTGAAGCTGCGCGCAGAAAAGACCGCGTCAACGATTTGATCCATTTGCACGATGTGTATGGCGCTTTGCTGCAAGCGCGCAAAGCTAGGGGTGCAATCGATTTTGAAACGACCGAGACACAAATTGTGTGTGACGACAGTGGCCGTATTGAAAAGATCGTCCCGCGTGTTCGTAATGATGCCCACAAGTTGATTGAAGAAGCGATGCTTGCGGCCAACGTGTGTAGTGCAGACTTTATTTTGCAAAGTAAGAACCCCGGTTTGTTCCGTGTGCACGAAGGCCCTACGCCTGAGAAAAAAGACACCCTACGAAATTACCTGAAGGCTACTGGTATTGGAATGAATATTTCCGATAACCCCAAGCCAGCAGAGTTTCAAGCTATTGCGGAGGCTACAAAAGAGCGTCCTGACGCATTACAAATTCACTCTATGTTGTTGCGTTCTATGCAACAGGCTATTTACACGCCGATCAATAGCGGACACTTTGGTTTGGCTTTCGAAGCTTATACACACTTCACTAGCCCTATCCGTCGTTACCCAGATTTATTGGTGCATCGGGTGATCAAAGCCATCTTAGAAAAGCGACGCTACCAATTACCCGCTTTGCCCACACCTGGAGAGGCGCATGCAAAACTCGCGCGCCGTTTAGCCTCCAAAGTACGCCAACCAGAAACGACACCCGCAATCAAAGTAAAAATTTCTGCTGACCAGCAAGCATGGGAGGCTGCCGGTTTGCATTGCAGCGCGAATGAACGCCGCGCGGACGAAGCGAGCCGTGATGTGGAAGCTTGGTTGAAATGCAAATACATGCGAGAGCATTTGGGAGAAGAGTACAGCGGCGTGGTGTCGTCTGCGACAGGCTTTGGTTTGTTCGTGACCTTAGATGCAATGTACGTAGAGGGCTTGGTGCACATCACGGAGCTCGGTGGCGAATACTTCCGTTTCGATGAAGCAAAACAAGAGTTGCGTGGTGAACGTTCCGGTATTCGCTACGCGATTGGTTCGCGTGTGCGCGTACAAGTCAGCCGCGTCGATTTGGATGGCCGCAAGATCGACTTCAGATTGGTCAGAGATGACGAAGAATTAACTGCACGTTTTGGCAAAGATAAAAACGAGGCTGGGGCAACCAAGTTCAAATCTTCTGCAAAAAAGCCTTTTGTCAGAGACGCTGAGAAATCTTCTAAGTTACGCGGTGTCTCTAAGCCTAGTGGCAAGGCGAGCATGAAAAAGAGCACAGGCCCTAAAAGTAAAAAACCTAGAAAATAATCACTTCACCCGTTGGTAGTCAAAGCCCTGCATATCTATTTCTGCACGGTGATGTGACACCATATCGGCAACGGCTTTCGCGCTTCCGCAAGAAAGCGCCCATCCGCTAGAGCCATGGCCTAAGTTAAGCCATACACCTTTCACGCCACTTGGACCTACCAACGGGGGGCCATCTGGCAACATGGGGCGGGAGCCTTTCCATATCTGCACATTTTCTTGCGTGCGTGCTGCGCCAGGGAACCAATCGTTCAGTACATCGAATAAGGTTTTGATGCTTTGTTTCCGAAGTGTTTTTGCATCGCCACCAATTTCGGCTGAGCCTGACACGCGAACACGTTGGCCTAAGCGCGTGATGGAAATTTTGTACCGCTCATCCATGACGCCACTGCGGGGCGCGTCTAAGGGTTCGCGTACCGCAGCACTAATGGAATAGCCATGCACGGCCATCAAGGGAATTTTGATGCCAAGGGGCTTGAGGAGTTCTGTGCTAGCTAGTCCAGTGCACGCTACAACTGCATCAAACTTTTGCCCCTTATCTTGAGAAGAGATCCGGATTGTGTGTGGTTGTTCTGGCGTAAGGTTTTGTACATTCGCATTGAGTTCGAATTCAACACCTAGATCTTCTGCTTCTTTTTTGAGAAGGTATGCGAACTCACGGCAGTTGCCTACTTCGTCATTGGGGAAATAGATCGCCTCTAAAAGTTTGGTTTCTGTATTGAGCGCAGGTTCTATTTCACACGCCTCAGTTGGAGAAAGAACTTTCAGATCTAGGCCTTCCGCGCGCATGAGTTCTATGGATGCCTGCAGCAATTTGCGTTCGCGCTCTCCACGCAACAGCACCATATAACCCTGTGATCGGTCATGGTTGAGATGCAAACGTTTGCTGAGTTCGTGCATCCTTTGCTGGCTGTATTGGGACAGGTCTAGTAGGTTTTTGCGATTACGGTTGAATGTGTTGCTGTCGCAAGCACGCCACCATTTAGAGAGCCATGCCATTTCTGCCAAACCAAGCCCGGAAATGCGCACAGGAGCATTTTTTCTGCCCAATTGGGAGAGTACATACCAAGTCATGCCAGGTTTTGCCCAAGGGGTGACATAGCCTGGAGAAATCACACCAGCATTCGCAAAACTACATTCTTGTGCCACAGAACTGTTGCGCTCGAACACTTTGACCTCATGGCCTTGCATGGCAAGTTCGTAGGCAGTGGTGATGCCAACCACTCCTGCACCGATCACGGCGATTTTCATGGGCAATGCTCTCGTTGGCTATGTTAGAATAACGGGGTTTTGCGAAGTAAGCACCACTTTAGTGTGCTTTTTGTGAAGCTAATCCTCGAATCAGTTCACTCAAGGTGTTTCTATAAGTACTCTTTTTAGAGATCTTGTAGTAATCAAGAACTGCATTTTAGACCTAACCTTTGGAGTACATCTATGTCAGTCACTATGCGCGAAATGCTAGAAGCCGGCGTCCACTTCGGACACCAAACCCGTTTCTGGAACCCAAAAATGTCGCCCTTCATTTTTGGCCATCGCAACAAAATTCACATCATCAACTTGGAAAAATCATTACCGATGTTCCAAGAGGCTGCCAAGTTCGCTAAGCAGTTGTCTGCTAACCGCGGCACTATTTTGATGGTCGGTACCAAACGCCAATCCCGCGAAATCGTCGCTGCTGAGGCCCAGCGTGCTGGTGTCCCTTTTGTGGACCAGCGTTGGTTGGGCGGCATGCTGACCAACTTCAAAACGGTCAAAACTTCTATCAAGCGTCTGAAAGACATGAAGATCCAGCAAGAAGCCGGCTTGGACGCGCTGTCTAAAAAAGAACAATTGATGTTCCAACGCGAGATTGAAAAGCTCGAAAAAGACATTGGCGGTATCCAAGACATGGCTACTTTGCCTGACGCAATATTTGTGATCGACGTCGGTTATCACAAAATTGCGATTTTGGAAGCCAAAAAATTAGGTATTCCATTGATTGGTGTGGTGGACTCTAACCACTCGCCAGAAGGCATCGACTACATCATTCCAGGTAACGACGACTCATCCAAGGCTGTGACCTTGTATGCACGCGGCATTGCCGATGCGATTTTGGAAGGCCGTGCAAACGCTGTGAACGACGTTGTCAAGGCAGTTGCTGCTGAGGGCGCTGACGAATTCGTTGAAGTGGCTGAGTAAACAAGAGCTTGATTTTTTAAAGGGGCTCACGTTAGCCCCTTTTTCATAACTGAAACCCAATACACAAACTATTTATTGATACGGAGAAATACATGGCTGCAATTACCGCAAGCATGGTGGCTGAATTAAGGGGCAAGACAGACGCCCCCATGATGGAGTGCAAAAAAGCTTTGACCGAGGCCGATGGCGACATGGCCAAAGCCGAAGAGTTGTTGCGCGTCAAATTAGGAAGCAAAGCTGGCAAGGCCTCTAGCCGCGTCACTGCTGAAGGTGTTGTTACCAGTTTTCTAGCAGGCAACAAAGGTGCTCTGTTAGAAGTTAACTGCGAAACCGACTTTGTGACCAAGAACGACAGTTTCTTGGCCATGGCGCAAGCTGCTGCCAAATTGATAGTGGATAACAACCCTGCCAATGTTGAAGCTATGGGTGCTTTGTCATATAGCCAAGACGGCTTTGGCCCCACTTTGGAAGATGTGCGCAAAGGTTTGATTGGCAAGATCGGTGAAAACATGAGTTTTCGTCGCTTCAAGCGTTTCGAAGGCGCTAACGCATTGAGCGCTTACTTGCACGGAACACGCATCGGTGTGGTCGTCGAGTTTGAAGGCGCTGAAACTGCAGCAAAAGACGTAGCCATGCACGTGGCCGCCATGAAACCCGTGTCATTGACCAGCGCTGATGTTCCTGCTGAACTGATTGAAAAAGAGCGTTCAGTCGCTACCGCTAAAGCGGCAGAGTCAGGTAAACCTGCTGATATCGCGACCAAGATGATCGAAGGTTCCGTGCAGAAATATCTCAAAGAAGTTTCTTTGTTTAACCAACCCTTTGTGAAGAACGACAAGCAAACGGTTGAGCAAATGCTCAAGTCTGCCAACACTTCGGTGAAATCTTTCACCTTGTATGTGGTAGGCGAGGGAATTGAGAAGAAGGTGGATGACTTTGCAGCCGAAGTGGCCGCCCAAGTTGCTGCCGCTAAACAGTCGGCGTAATGAACAAGGGGGCATTGGCCCCCTTTTTTACGTCTTGTTCCCCCATACAAATTTGCCACTACCTAGGATTTTTTTATGACCCAACCCCAGCCGGCTTATAAACGTATCTTGCTCAAACTCTCGGGCGAAGCATTGATGGGGGATGATGCTTTCGGTATCAACCGCGCCACCATCGTACGTATCGTCGGCGAAGTCTCTGAGGTCATCAACTTGGGCGTTGAAGTGGCGATCGTGATTGGTGGCGGCAATATTTTTAGAGGCGTTGCCGGTGGCGCTGTGGGAATGGACCGCGCTACGGCCGATTACATGGGAATGTTGGCGACCGTGATGAATTCTTTGGCTTTGGCAGACACAATGAACAAAGCAGGCCTGACGGCTCGCGTCATGTCGGCCATTGCTATTGACCAAGTGGTGGAGCCTTATGTGCGTCCCAAGGCCTTGCAATACTTAGAAGAGGGTAAGGTCGTTATTTTTGCGGCAGGTACTGGTAATCCTTTCTTTACAACAGACACAGCTGCAGCCTTGCGTGGCGCTGAAATTGGTGCTGAGATGGTATTGAAAGCCACCAAGGTCGATGGTGTTTACACCGCAGATCCTAAAAAAGATCCTAAAGCCACGCGTTATAGTCAATTGAGTTTTGATGACGCGATCGGTCAAAATCTTGGCATCATGGATGCTACGGCATTTGCTTTGTGCCGAGACCAAAAATTGCCCATCAAAGTGTTTTCCATCTTCAAAAATGGAGCACTACGTCGTGTAGTGCTGGGTGAAGACGAAGGCACATTGGTCCATGTCTAATCGAACTTGCATCAGGAGTAAATGATGAGCCTTGCAGACATAAAAAAAACGGCTGAATCCAAAATGGATATGTCGATTGCTTCTTTTTCAAATAACCTTACCAAAATTCGTACGGGTCGAGCGAGTCCTGCGCTTTTAGATAACGTGCAAGTTGACTACTACGGCGCCATGGTTCCTTTGAGCCAAGTGGCCAACGTGTCTTTGTTGGATGCGCGCACTGTGAGCGTGCAGCCATGGGAAAAATCCATGGCAGCCAAAATCGAAAAAGCCATCCGTGACAGCGATTTAGGTCTCAATCCATCGTCAATGGGTGAATTGATTCGCGTGCCTATGCCGCCCATGTCGGAAGAGCGTCGCAAAGAATTGACCAAAGTTGTCCGCACCGAAGGTGAAAACGCAAAAATTGCAGTGCGTAACTTACGTCGTGATGCCAATGAAGCCGTTAAAAAATTAGTCAAAGACAAACTGGCTTCAGAAGACGAACAAAAACGCGCAGAAGCTGATATTCAAAAAGTGACTGATAAACATATTTCAGACATCGACAAAGTAGTTGCGAGCAAAGAACAAGAAATCATGGCGGTCTAAGACTAGGCTGCATGCTCAAGCTTCGCATCATCACGGCTTTGGTTTTATTGGCAATTTTTTTGCCTGCTTTCTTTGCCGACTCCCCTGAACCGCTGGCTTGGTTGACCTTGGTATTAATTGCCGCGGGCGCTTGGGAATGGGGCCGATTGATGGGGCTGGGAATGGCTCGATCATTGGGGCTTGGCTTGGTATGTGTAGCGCTCTGTTTAGGTTCTTGGAAATTATTTGAATTGCCTTTACACGCCACACCCAATGTATGGGCAGGTGCTGGTGCCCTATGGGTACTAGCAGGCGCTTGGATGTTGCGTGGGGGCCTGGATGCTTGGGGTTCGGTTCATATCGCCATCAAATTAGTAGGCGGAACGCTTGCGCTCTGGCTTTGTTGGCTGGCTATTTTTCAAGCTAAGCGCGTGGGTATTAACTACATGCTGTCTGTTTTTGTATTGGTTTGGATGGCTGATATCGCCGCATACTTTGCAGGCAGAGCATTGGGTCGTAGAAAGTTAGCGCCAAGTTTGAGTCCCAGCAAAAGCTGGGAAGGGGTGTGGGGTGGCACATGCGCTGTTTGGGTATTGGCCTTAGCGTGGGTGTGGGCTGACCAAATGGCTTTATTTGACAGCCCCAGTATTTACAGTTTGTTGTATGCCCATGGATGGGTTTATTTTTTAGTGTCCATTACTTTTCTGACGGCAATGAGTGTGGTGGGTGACTTGGTGGAGTCCATGGTCAAGCGCACTGCGGGAGTGAAGGACAGCGGCCAATTGCTGCCAGGGCATGGCGGCGTGTTGGACCGTGTCGATGCTTTATTACCCACATTGCCTTTGGCAATGATGTTGTCCCAATCTCTTCTATGAGCATGTCCAATAACGCGCAACCTCAGCGCATCACTATTTTGGGATCTACGGGTTCCATAGGCGTAAATACGCTGGATGTCATTTCTCGCCATACGGATCGGTTTGAAGTATTTGCATTGACAGGAGCTACGCAGGTAGATCTGATGTTTCAACAGTGCGTGCAATTCAAACCATCCATGGTGGTAATGGCGCACGTAGACGCATCTAAGCAATTACAAGAAAAACTAGATGCGCATGGCTTGGACATTAAGGTGCAAACTGGTGCGAACGCTTTGGAAGACGTTGCATCACATCCGCAAGTCGATAGCGTGATGGCTGCCATTGTGGGTGCGGCTGGGCTGAAGGCATGCATTGCTGCAGCGCTATCGGGTAAGCGTTTGTTGTTGGCTAACAAAGAAGCTTTGGTAGTGGGGGCCGATGTGTTTTTGAAGGCAGTGCAACAAGGCGGTGCAACACTCATACCTATTGACAGTGAACACTCCGCCATCTTTCAATCTTTACCTGAAGACGCAAGCACTTGGGAAACCAGAGTTGAAAAAATCATCCTCACTGCTTCGGGCGGACCGTTTCGCCGAAGGGATGTTGCCAGCCTAAAAGACGTAACGCCCGAAGAAGCATGCGCGCATCCCAACTGGGTCATGGGACGAAAAATCTCCGTCGACTCCGCCACCATGATGAACAAAGCTCTAGAAGTTATCGAGGCGCGTTATTTGTTTGGATTGCCACCAGAGCGCCTAGAGGTGGTGATTCACCCCCAAAGTGTTATCCATTCGATGGTCCAGTACCGCGACACTTCGGTGGTTGCGCAACTGGGTACGCCCGATATGCGTGTGCCCATTGCCTATGGTCTAAGCTGGCCTGAGCGAATGGCTTCAGGTGCGAATGCTTTAGATTTTCAAAGCTTGGCAGACATGAGTTTTGAATCTTTAGATGACCACGGCCATCGCGAACGATTTGCCGGATTGGGCTTGGCTTGGGATGCTTTGCGCGCGCCTTTGGGTACCACCGCCATACTTAACGCCGCGAATGAGGTGGCAGTGGAGGCTTTTTTAACTAGGCGCATCCGTTTTGACCAAATTCACCATGTCAATGCACTTTGCCTGAACACCCAATTGGTCTCAAATATCTCAACCATAGAAGACCTACTGGCTTTAGACGAAAGAACACGTATCTTGGCGCTTTCATGCGTCAACAAATGGGCTTCTTAATGATCCTAGTCTGCGGGCTTTGCGCCAATGGCCGTGTTGTATCATGCCCTCTGTGATTCTTGCCTTCACTTCAGTCGACAAACCCCCTTCATGGGTCGCTTAATTTCCTGTTCATGAATCAGTTTCTTTACCAATTTCGTCGCTCTACCTTGTCCAAAATTTTGGCGGGTTGTGTCGCGTCTGTTTTTGCTTTTCATGCGTGGGCTGCAGATCCATTCAGAGTGGGTGATATTCGCGTGGAGGGCTTGCAACGTGTCGAGCCAGGTACCGTGTTTGCCTCCATTGCTTTGCGTGTTGGAGATGACTACACCGATGAAAAGGGCGCAGCTGCCATTCGTAGCCTGTTCGCTTTGGGTCTTTTTAAAGATGTTCGGATTGAAGTCAGTGGCAATGTGTTGGTGTTGATTGTTGAAGAACGCCCCAATATTGCGCAAGTAGATTTCATCGGCACTAAGGAATTTGACAAAGACGTTTTGCGCAAGGCTTTGCGTGATATCGGATTGTCTGAGGGTCGTCCTTTTGACAAAGCCCTGGCTGACCGCGCCGAGCAAGAATTGAAGCGCCAATATGTCAACCGCAGTTTGTACGGCGCTGAAATCATCACAACCATCACACCAGCAGAACGTAACCGTGTGAATTTGTCGTTCACCGTGATCGAAGGTGATTTGGCCAAGATCAAAGAAATGCGCATTGTCGGAAGTAAGACTTTCTCAGAATCGACGTTGCTAGACCAGTTAGACCAAAACACCGGCAATTGGCTGAGCTGGTACACCAAAACTGACAGATATTCGCGCACCAAACTCAATGCTGATTTAGAAACCTTGCGTGCTTGGTACTTGTCGCGTGGTTTCTTAGAGTTCCGTGTAGATTCAACGCAAGTGGCGATTTCGCCTAATAAGCAAGATATCAGCATTACTTTGAACATCACGGAGGGGGACCGCTTTGTGGTGTCTGAAGTGGCTCTAGAAGGTTACTTCCTCGGCAAAGACGATGAGTTCAAGTCTTTGATTCAAATCAAAGCGGGCAAGCCCTACAACGCAGACGACGTTGCCAAGACTACCAAGGCATTCAACGATTATTTTGGTAATTTTGGTTTTGCTTTTGCCCGCACAGAAGTGCGTCCTGAAATTGACCGATCCACTAATTTAGTGAAGTTGGTGTTGGTCGCTGACCCTTCACGCCGCGCCTACGTGCGCCGCATCAATATTTTGGGTAATAACCGCACGCGTGACCAAATTGTGCGTCGTGAGTTTCGTCAAATGGAATCGGCTTGGTATGACGGTGACAAGATCAAACTATCTAAAGACCGCGTAAACCGTTTAGGGTATTTCAAAGACGTTGAAGTCGATACCCAAGAGGTGCCGTCAACGATGGATCAAATTGATCTAAATGTCAGTGTGGTTGAGAAACCAACGGGCATGCTGACTTTAGGTGCAGGTTTTTCAAGCGCTGAAAAAGTTACTCTAAGTTTCGGTATCTCTCAGGACAATATTTTTGGCTCTGGACAAAATCTTGGCGTACAAATCAGTACAAGTAAGTACAACACGTATTACGTGGTGAGTACCACCAATCCTTATTTCACTGAGGATGGAGTTTCAAGGTCTTTCTCTTTTTCGCATCGTTCTAGCAAACCCTATGTGGAGCAGGGCGGAGATTACAGGCTGATTTCGGATTCTGTGGCACTTAACTTTGGAATTCCATTTAGCGAATTAGACCGAGTATTCACTGGTGTAGGTATTGAGCAAACTGAAATCGTTCCTGGAACGAATCTCCCAGCTTCTTACTTGGCGTATGCCAATACCTTTGGCTACACCACCAAAACAGTTCCTTTGTCGGTGGGTTGGGCGCGAGATGGGCGAGATAGTTATTTAAATCCGTCCTCTGGAAAATACATGCGTGCCAATAGTGATGTGGGCGTTGTCGGAGACACGCGATACATCCGCATGGCTACCCAGTACCAACAATATGTTCCATTGACGAAGCAATACACCTTTGCGTTCAATGCAGATTTTGGTCTCGGTAAAGGTTTGCAAAATCAGCCCTATCCAATCTTTAAAAATTACTACTCAGGTGGTTTAGGTTCTGTGCGTGGTTTCGAGCAAGGCACTTTAGGTCCGCGCGACGTTTCCGGTATCGTGGTTGGTGGCCCCAAAAAAGTCACCATCAACAGTGAATTTTTGATGCCTTTCCCAGGAGCCGGTAACGATAGAACGCTCCGCCTTTACGGTTTCTACGACATGGGTAACGTGTTTGGTGAATACGACACCATTCAAGTTAGTCAATTTAGAAGCTCTCTGGGCGCGGGTTTGAGCTGGGTATCCCCTATGGGTCCTTTGCGCTTTGCGTGGGCTAAACCGGTGCGTAGCTTCACAGGCGATAGAATCCAAAGATTGCAATTCCAAATCGGGACATCATTCTGATGAAAAAGTTTTTAAGCTTCCTTCTTTTAACCGCCATGTTGGGCGTGGCCTCTGTCAGCGTCGCTGCTCAGGAAATCCGTATCGGGTTTATCAACACCGACCGTATTTTCAAAGAAGCCAACACAGCCAAGCAGGCCCAGGCTAAGTTGGAACAAGAATTCTCTAAGCGCGAAAAAGAACTCAACGATTTCGGTGCCACGCTCAAAGCAGCTGTCGAAAAGTTCGAGCGCGAAGCCCCCACTTTGGCCGAATCTCAGCGAGTTACTCGCCAAAAACAATTGGGTGAGCAAGACCGTGAGTTTCAGCGCAAGCGCCGTGAGTTCCAAGAAGAATTGAACGCACGCAAGAATGAAGAGTTCCAGTTGGTGTTAGAGCGCGCCAACCGCGTGATCAAACAAGTGGCGGAATCTGAAAAATACGACCTGGTTTTGCAAGAGGCTGTCTACATCAACCCCAAGCACGACATCACCGACAAGGTGTTAAAGGTTATCAACGCCGCGAAGTAATCAGCCTTGGCAATTCGTCTTGGCCAACTGATTGAACAACTCGGCGGCAGCCTTCACGGCGACCCCGACTTTCTTGTACAAAAAATCAGCCCTCTAGAGACTGCGACTTCTAGCACCCTGTCGTTCCTGAGCAATCCCCTTTACAGTTCCCAACTCGCTACCACCCAAGCGGGTTGTGTGATTGTGTCGCCCGAGATGCAGTCTTTGGTCCGTGCTGGCTCGGCTTGCATTGTTTCTCCCAATCCTTATCTGTATTTCGCCAAGGTGACCCAGTTGTGGCGCCAACAACAAGTCGCTGAAGATGGTGAACCTTTGGTGCATCCAAGCGCCGTGGTTCACCCCAAAGCAGTCGTTCACCCAACTGCCCGGATTGGCCCCTTGTGTGTGATTGAGAAGGGTGCCCGTGTTGGTGCAGGTTCTTGGTTGAAGTCGCTCGTCACGCTTGGCGCAGATTGCTCCATCGGTGAGCATTGCATCTTGCACGCGGGCGTTGTGATTGGTGCAGATGGTTTTGGCTTTGCGCCCATCGAAGGTCGTTGGGAGAAGATTGAACAACTCGGCGCAGTTCGCATTGGCAACCATGTCGAAATTGGCGCTAACTCTTGCGTTGACCGTGGTGCTTTGGAAGACACCGTCATTGGTCACGGAGTTAAGTTAGATAACTTGGTACAAATTGGGCACAACGTGCAAATCGGTGCCCATACTGCCATGGCGGGTTGTGTCGGCGTTGCCGGTAGCGCTGTGATCGGGGCGCATTGCACATTGGGCGGTGGCGCGATTGTGTTGGGGCATCTCACATTGGCCGATGGCGTGCATATTTCTGCTGCGTCTGTGGTCATGCGATCGATCAATCAGCCCGGCAACTACAGCGGCGTGTTTCCCATCGACGACAATGCTTCTTGGGAAAAGAATGCTGCTACCTTGAAGCAACTGCACGGATTGCGAGACCGTATCCGTTCGCTAGAAACTGCTTTTGAAAGCTCCAAAAAATGACCTTAGATATCCACCAAATCTTAAAAATGCTGCCGCATCGCTACCCCATTTTGTTGGTGGACAGGGTGCTGGAGATTGACAAGGGCAAATCCATCAAAGCCATTAAAAACGTGTCGATCAATGAACCTTTTTTTCTGGGTCATTTTCCGCATCGTCCTGTCATGCCTGGCGTGTTGATTTTGGAGGCTTTGGCGCAAGCCGCCGCAATTCTTGCGTTTGATATGTTGGGCAAAGTTCCAGATGACAAAACGGTTTACTACTTCGCAGGCATTGACGGTGCACGCTTCAAGCGTCCAGTAGAGCCAGGTGACCAGCTTATTTTGGAAGTCTCACTAGACCGCCACAAGTCTGGTATTTTTAAATTCAATGCCTGTGCCAAAGTTGGTGAAGACATCGCTACAGAAGCGAGTCTGATGTGCACCATGCGCACGATTGCTTAACCACGGTTGCCGCGAGATGAGTTTGATTCACCCAACGGCCATTGTGGACGCCAAGGCGCATTTGGATGCCTCGGTGAAAGTGGGTCCCTACAGCATCATCGGACCGCATGTCAAAGTTGGAGCCGGCACGACTATCGGTCCTCATTGCGTGATAGAAGGCCACACCACAATTGGCAAAGATAACCGTATCTTCCAATTCAATTCTTTGGGAGCTATTCCCCAAGACAAAAAATACAAAGGTGAACCATGCGAATTGGTGATTGGCGACCGAAACACCATTCGTGAGTTTTGTACTTTTAACATCGGCTCACCAGGCGATGTCGGCGTGACCCGTGTGGGTGACGATAACTGGATCATGGCCTATGTGCATTTGGCGCACGACTGCCAAGTGGGCAACCAAACCATTTTTGCCAACAGCGCCCAACTCGCTGGCCATGTGCATGTAGGGGATTGGGCGATATTGGGTGGATTTACCGTGGTGCACCAGTTTGTGCGTATCGGTGCCCACAGTTTTACGGCGATGCACTCTTTGTTGCTGGCAGATTTGCCGCCTTTTGTGATGTGCCAAGGCCAACCTGCCGAAGCGCGCTCTATGAACTTCGAAGGTTTGCGTCGCAGAGGCTTTTCACCTGAGCGCATCAGCGCTGTCAAAGCCATGCACAAGGCCTTGTACCGCGACGACTTGACGCTCGACAAAGCCAAAGAGCAAATCGCCCAAATCGTCCAAGAGAAGCCCGAGTCCGCCCCTGACGTAGCGATGATGCTCGACTTCCTCAACCTCACCTCTGCCCAACGCGGAATCATTCGCTGATTGTTTGGCCATGACCCAGCCAACAACGTTCGCAATGGTGGCAGGCGAGGCCTCTGGCGATATGTTGGCGGCCATGTTGTTGCAAGGCTTGGTGCAAAGATGGCCGCAACTCTCCTCAGAGGGCATTGGCGGTTCCGCCATGGCAACCTATGGTTTCAAACCTCTCTGGGGCTATGAAAAACTAGCGGTTCGCGGCTATGTGGAAGTGCTTAAATACTATTGGAAAATTATTGGTATTCGTCGCCAGCTCAAAGAACGGTGGACTCGAAATCCTCCCAGCGTATTTATAGGCATAGACGCACCTGACTTCAATCTGGATTTAGCCAAACACCTTAAGGCGCAAGGCGTTCCCACCATCCACTATGTGTGCCCATCGATTTGGGCGTGGCGACCCGAACGCATCGAGACGATTCACCAAAGTGTGGACCATGTCTTGTGTGTGTTTCCGTTTGAAACCGAACTGCTAGAACGCCACAAAATTGCAGCTACTTATGTTGGCCATCCTTTGGCGCACAAAATTCCGCAAGTCATAGACCGAGACGCTGCACGAAATGCCTTGAGCATTCCATTGGATGCAACGCTAGTAGCCTTGCTACCCGGTAGTCGTAAGTCAGAAATTGACTACTTGGCCTTGCGGTTTCTAAAAGCCGCTAAACGCATGGCTGCCCGCCAAACGGGACTTCAATTCATCCTGCCCACATTGCCTGCATTTCTTCCCGCCATACAAGCCATGGTCCAGCAAATAGGTGGTGTTCCGGGCTTGCAGATCTGCCAAGGCCAATCGCATGCGGCGCTTGCGGCCTGCGATGTCACTTTGATAGCGAGCGGCACAGCGACCTTAGAAGCCGCCTTGTTCAAACGGCCGATGGTGATTGCCTACAACATGCACGCGCTGAGTTGGCAAATCATGCGGCGTAAAAAACTTCAGCCTTGGGTGGGTTTGCCCAACATCTTGTTGCAAGACTTTGCGGTGCCAGAATTACTGCAAGACGCAGCCACGCCAGAGGCATTGGCAGACGAGACCTTGCAGTGGCTCACACACCCAGAGGCGGTGCGCACCTTGCAAGCGCGCTTTGAGGCACTGCATAACAGTTTAAAAATGGATACCACCCAGTTGGCAACCGATGCGATCGAAAAAATCATTGCTCACTGAACAAACCGCTTTGGTCTGGGACGCGCCCGGGTTAATTGCTGGCGTGGACGAGGCTGGGCGGGGGCCTTTAGCAGGGCCGGTTGTAGCTGCCGCTGTCATATTGGACGATTTGCATCCCATCCCAGGTTTGGCCGACTCCAAGAAACTCACCGCCTTAAAACGCGAGCGTTTGTTTGACCAAATCCGCGCCAAGGCCTTGTGTTGCTCGATTGCCGAAGCGACGGTAGAAGAAATCGATCAGCTCAATATTTTGCAAGCCACGCTTTTAGCGATGCAACGCGCGGTCAATGGCCTCAGATTGAAACCCAGCAAAGTGCTGGTCGATGGCAACCAACTTCCGGTGCTCGATGTTTTGGCAGAAGCGATTGTGAAAGGCGACAGCAAAGTGCAGGCGATTTCTGCGGCCTCTATCTTGGCCAAAGTGCATAGGGACAGGTTATGCCTTTCGATGCATGCGCAATACCCTGAGTACAGTTTTCATTTACACAAAGGCTATGGCACTGCTGCGCATTTGGCAGCTTTACAAGAGTTTGGTGCGAGCCCATGGCACCGTAAGTCTTTTTCGCCTGTCGCGCAGGTGTTGTGATGAACTTAATTACTTCGCGCGACAACCCCTTGGTCAAAGAGTTACGCCGTCTCTCCAATGACAGCACGGCTTACCGCAAAACCGGACGGGTCTGGTTGGAGGGTGATCATCTGTGCCGAGCATTACTCACACGTGGTCTTGTGCCCGAGCAAGCAGTTTTTGCGCAATCTGCTTGGGACAACACGCCCACCCAATTAACCCAAGCCGCACCCAAAAACACAGTCCTACCCGACGCTTTGTTTCGCGAAATCAGCGGACTGGAGTCTGCCAGCACGATGGGATTCGTTTGGACGATTTCGAGTTCAATAGAAACAGAGAGTGCCCATAACATTCAACAGGGCGTACCCACCGTTTTCTTAGACCAGATACAAGACGCGGGCAATGTCGGTTCTATTTTGCGCAGCGCCAGTGCATTTGGCTTCGCACAGGTTTTAGCGCGCAAAGGAACTGCGGCGCTTTGGTCGCCCAAAGTGTTGCGCGCAGCTATGGGTGCGCATTTCGGTTTGCATTTGGTCGAAGGGGTAGAGCCTGAGCAGTTGGCCGATCTGCAAATCGCTTGGCTTTCGACCAGTTCCCACCAAGGCCCGTTTTTGCACACTTTGGGTGCCAAAAACGCGTTGCCAAGCCCTTGCGGCTGGATTTTCGGCCACGAAGGGCAGGGCGTATCGCCTGAAGCGGCCCAATTGGCCCAAATGACAGTGCGAATTGCCCAACCTGGGGGCGAAGAGTCGCTCAACGTGGCCTCAGCGGCGGCCATTTGTATGCATGCCAGTGCTACGGGGGGGTAGGGCTTAAAAGGCCGTCAGATATAATCAGTGGCTTTTCACCTACAACCTGTACGCCCCAGCTTCCTACTAGGCTAATCCCTCACAAAAGCAGCCCCCAAACGAGCCCCGAGCTCGAGTAAGTGCTGAGGCGTACCCGAACAAAACCGGAGAACCCAGTGCTTTTGTCTCTTCAGGGTAAATTCCCTCTCGCCATCTTGGCGCTCGCAGACGGCACGGTCTTTGTTGGCAATTCAATCGGCGCAGTGGGAGCCACATCTGGCGAGGTGGTTTTCAATACCTCCATCACGGGCTACCAAGAAATCCTGACGGATCCCAGCTATTGCCAGCAAATCGTCACGCTCACCTATCCACATATCGGCAATTACGGCACCAACGCAGAAGATGCGGAATCTAACCAAGTCCATGCGGCAGGCTTGATCATCCATGACCTGCCTTTGATCGCCAGTAACTTTCGCTCGCAGTCTGAACTCTCGAGCTACTTGATCGCCAACAAAACGGTAGCTATTGCCAACATCGATACCCGCCAATTGACCCGCTTGCTTCGAAGCAAGGGCTCCCAAAACGGTGCAATTTTGGGCTTGGCTGCAGGTCAACCTGTCACTGAAGATTTAATCGCCCAAGCCAAAGCCTTGGCGCTCAAAGCCCCCAGCATGGCGGGCTTGGATTTGGCGCAAAAAGTCACGGTGCAAAAGCCGTATGACTGGACCCAAACCGAATGGGCGTTGGGCTCTGGATACGGCAAAGCAAGCAATACCAAGTTCCACGTGGTGGCTTTCGACTTCGGCGTCAAACACAACATCTTGCGCATGCTGGCTGAGCGAGGATGTCAAGTGACGGTGGTGCCTGCCAAAACTTCTGCGACGGATGCATTGACCCTGAAGCCCGACGGAATTTTTCTCTCCAATGGCCCAGGCGATCCTGAGCCTTGTAGCTATGCGATAGAAGCGGCAGCCGCTTTGATCGACAAAGGCATTCCTACCTTTGGCATTTGCTTAGGTCACCAAATCATGGCTTTGGCCAGCGGTGCCAAAACCTTCAAGATGAAATTTGGCCACCACGGCGCCAACCATCCTGTCAAAGACTTGGATTCGGGACGTGTCTCCATCACCAGCCAAAACCATGGTTTTGCGGTCGATGAAAAATCTCTGCCTGCCAACTTGCGCGCCACCCATGTTTCGCTGTTTGACGGAACGATCCAAGGTTTGCAACGAACTGACAAACCCGCGTTTTGCTTCCAGGGGCACCCCGAGGCATCGCCCGGCCCCCAAGATATCTCTTACCTTTTTGACCGCTTCATCCATGCGATGGAGACACACTAATGCCTAAGCGTTTAGACCTGAAAAGTATTTTGATCATTGGGGCAGGCCCCATCGTGATTGGCCAAGCTTGCGAGTTCGATTATTCGGGCGTTCAAGCCTGCAAGGCCCTGCGCGAAGAGGGCTACAAAGTCATACTGATCAACAGCAACCCCGCGACCATCATGACCGACCCCGCCACGGCTGATGTCACCTACATCGAACCGATCACTTGGCAAACGGTTGAGAAGATCATTGCCAAAGAGCGTCCCGACGCGATATTGCCCACCATGGGTGGACAAACAGCGCTCAACTGCGCCTTAGATTTGTGGCGCAACGGCGTGCTTGACAAATACAAGGTCGAATTGATTGGCGCCACGCCCGAAGCGATCGACAAAGCCGAAGACCGTCTGAAGTTCAAAGACGCGATGACCAAAATTGGTTTGGGTTCAGCCCGTTCTGGTATCGCCCACAGCATGGAAGAAGCTTGGGATGTGCAACGCACCGTCGGATTTCCCACTGTCATTCGCCCCAGTTTCACATTGGGCGGCACGGGTGGCGGCATCGCCTACAACCCCGAAGAATTCGAGACGATTTGCAAGCGCGGACTAGAAGCCTCGCCTACGAACGAGTTGTTGATAGAAGAATCTTTGCTTGGCTGGAAAGAGTTCGAGATGGAAGTCGTGCGCGATAAGGCCGACAACTGCATCATCATCTGCTCGATCGAAAACTTGGACCCGATGGGCGTGCACACCGGCGACTCCATCACTGTTGCTCCGGCCCAAACGCTGACCGACAAGGAATACCAAATCATGCGTAACGCCTCCTTGGCGGTCTTGCGCGAAATTGGTGTCGACACAGGCGGCTCGAACGTGCAGTTCTCTGTCAATCCCCAAGACGGTCGCATGATCGTGATCGAGATGAATCCGCGCGTGTCGCGTTCTTCAGCGTTGGCGTCAAAAGCAACTGGCTTTCCAATTGCAAAAGTCGCAGCCAAATTAGCAGTTGGCTATACCTTGGACGAGTTGCGCAACGAAATTACGGGTGGCGCAACGCCATCGAGCTTTGAACCCAGTATCGATTACGTGGTCACCAAAATTCCACGTTTCGCATTTGAGAAATTTCCCACGGCCGACAGCCGCTTGACCACCCAAATGAAGTCGGTTGGCGAGGTGATGGCGATTGGCCGTACCTTCCAAGAGTCGTTCCAAAAAGCCCTGCGTGGCTTGGAGGTTGGCGTAGACGGATTGAACGAAAAAACCCAAGACCGCGAAGTGCTTGAGAAAGAACTAGGCGAACCTGGACCCGACCGCATTTGGTATGTGGGCGATGCCTTCGGCCAAGGCATGAGCGTGGACGAAGTCTTTGCGCTGACCAAAATCGATCCTTGGTTCTTGGTGCAAATTGAAGAGATCGTCAAAATTGAGTTGGAGTTAGAAACTACTTCTCTCGACAAAATTTCCGCCATTGAATTACGTTCTCTCAAACGCAAAGGTTTTTCAGACCGTCGTCTAGCGAAACTGCTCAAAACAACAGAGGCGGCTGTGCGCGCCCAAAGACACGCTGCCAACATCCGCCCAGTATTCAAGCGGGTAGACACCTGTGCGGCGGAGTTCGCGACCGATACCGCTTATATGTACTCCACCTATGGCGAAGAGTGCGAAGCGCAACCCACGGATAAGAAAAAAATCATGGTGCTCGGTGGTGGGCCCAACCGCATTGGTCAAGGTATTGAGTTCGACTACTGCTGCGTCCATGCCGCGTTGGCGATGCGCGAAGATGGTTACGAGACCATCATGGTCAACTGCAACCCTGAAACTGTCTCCACCGATTACGACACCTCGGATCGCCTGTATTTCGAGCCTCTGACTTTGGAAGACGTTTTAGAAATAGTCGACAAAGAAAAGCCACACGGCGTGATCGTGCAGTACGGCGGTCAAACGCCTTTGAAACTCGCGTTGGGGCTTGAGGCTGCAGGCGTACCCATCATCGGCACCAGCCCCGACATGATCGATGCGGCCGAAGACCGCGAGCGCTTCCAGAAGCTTCTGCAGGGTTTGGGTTTGCGCCAACCTCCAAACGCCACAGCCCGCACCGAAGCAGAGGCTTTGGAAAAAGCATCTGCCTTGGGTTACCCCTTGGTGGTGCGTCCCAGCTATGTGCTCGGTGGTCGCGCGATGGAAATCGTCCACGAGCAACGCGATTTAGAGCGCTATATGCGAGAGGCCGTGAAGGTTTCGAACGATTCACCTGTTTTGCTGGACCGCTTTTTGAATGACGCCATTGAGTGTGACGTCGACTGCCTGCGCGACCCTGAAGGCAAAACCTTTATCGGCGGGGTGATGGAGCATATTGAACAAGCGGGTGTTCATAGTGGTGACTCGGCCTGTTCTTTGCCACCTTACTCTTTGTCAGCCAAAACGGTGACTGAACTGAAACGACAGTCAGCAGCCATGGCCGAGGCTTTGAACGTGGTCGGTTTGATGAATGTGCAGTTCGCTATTCAGCAAGACCAGGGGCAGGACGTGGTTTATGTTTTGGAAGTCAACCCGCGCGCTTCGCGCACCGTGCCTTTTGTGTCCAAAGCGACGGGTATCCAACTGGCCAAAGTGGCAGCGCGTTGCATGGCGGGTCAAACGCTGGCCTCGCAGGGTATTCGAAACGAAGTGACGCCGCCTTATTTCAGCGTGAAAGAAGCCGTGTTTCCGTTTGTGAAGTTTCCAGGCGTAGACACCATCTTGGGCCCCGAGATGAAGTCCACCGGCGAGGTCATGGGTGTTGGCAAAACCTTTGGCGAGGCTTTTGTAAAAAGCCAGTTGGGTGCAGGTACCAAGTTACCTCGAGCCCAAAAAGTAGATGGCACATCGTCTGGCAAAGTATTTTTGTCCGTTAAGAACAATGACAAACCCCGAGTGATCGAAGTAGCGCGTCAACTGGCCGCCCAAGGCTTTGAGTTGGTCGCGACCAAGGGCACGGCTCTAGCCATTCAAGAAGCTGGCGTGACTTGCGCCACGATAAACAAGGTGGCCGAAGGGCGTCCGCACATCGTGGATATGATCAAAAACAACGAAGTGATTTTGGTCATCAACACGGTAGAGGAGCGTCGTAATGCGATTGCCGACTCCCGCTATATTCGGACTTCCGCATTGCTCAATCGGGTCACGACTTTCACGACCATCGCTGGCGCTGAGGCGGCAGTTGAGGGAATGAAGTACATGGACAATTTAGGGGTGATCTCTGTCCAAGAAATGCATGCGCAACTCGGCGCATAAGAAAGAAATTGATGGCGACTATTCCAATTACTAAACGCGGCGCTGAAAAGCTCAAAGACGAGTTGCACAAACTCAAGACTGTCGATCGTCCCTGGGTGATCAACGCGATTGCCGAAGCCCGCGCCCAAGGCGACTTGAGCGAAAACGCTGAATACGACGCTGCCAAAGACCGTCAAGGCTTTATTGAAGGCCGTATCCAAGAGATTGAAGGAAAGCTTTCAGCAGCGCTAGTAATCGACCCTACTGAAGTTGATGCGGGTGGAAAAGTGGTCTTCGGCGCGACCGTAGATCTAGAGGAAGAAACGTCTGGCGAAAAAGTGACTTACCAAATCGTGGGTGAAGACGAAGCTGATCTCAAACTTGGGTTGATCAATATCAGCAGCCCCATTGCCCGCGCCTTGATTGGCAAAGAAGAGGGCGATGTGGCAGTCTTTTTAGCGCCTGGGGGAGAAAAGAGTTATGAGGTTATAGCGGTTCACTACCGCTAAATTAACCCAAAGTTCTTTTCTTAATGGAAGTTTTTTTGGGCTTAGCCCGCTTGACCTGACCGCCAGACGTTAAGCGTTGGTTCCCCAACACACGCAAGGTTTTGACTTCAGGCCGTTGCCCGCCACGTTTGCTGTATTTCAAGACTTTCACATCGCGCGGGCCGGGCATACGGTCTTCATTTGGCGTATCGGCTTTCTCAGCGATGGGCCTCCAAAGCACAAAAAGCTTGCCAATATGCTGAATAGGTGCTGCGTTGAGTTGATCGGCCAGCGCTGCAAACATTTCTTCGCGTTTGAGGCGGTCGTCACCCAAGACGCGAATTTTGATCAAACCATGGGCGTCTAGCGCCATATTGGCTTCTTTGAGAATGGCGGGTGTGAGTCCGTCGTTGCCAACCATGACCACGGGGTCTAAGTGGTGGGCGTCTGAGCGGTGTGCCTTGCGTTGTGCAGGCGTGAGTTGTATAGCTGGCATGGCGGTATTATCCGCCCTCGTTTAAAGGGTTTCGTTGAAAGTAAAAACACAAAGTAAGAAGGTCAATAAATCGTGGCTCAACGACCATGTCAACGACCCTTATGTCAAATTGGCCAAAAAAGACGGCTACCGAGCTCGGGCTGCTTACAAACTCAAAGAAATCGACGAACAATTGGGTTTGATCAAGCCTGGAAATTTGGTGGTCGACTTGGGGTCCGCACCTGGCGCTTGGAGCCAGTATGTGCGTCGCCGTTTGTCACCCGAAGGGGCGGCCGTAGGCGCTTTGAACGGCACCATCATTGCAGTAGACATATTGCCTATGGAGCCGGTAGAGGGCGTCCTGTTTATCAATGGAGACTTTCGCGAGACATCGGTTTTGGCTCAAATGGAAACTGTTTTGCAGGGTCGTATGGCAGATGTGGTGGTGTCAGACATGGCTCCGAATTTGTCTGGAATCGAGTCCGCCGACGCTGCGCGCATCGCCCATTTGGTCGAATTGGGCTTGGAATTCTCACAAAAACACCTCAAAGACGAGGGCGCCTTGGTTGTCAAAATGTTCCACGGCAGCGGCTATAGCCAATTGGTGAAATTGTTCAAAGAAAGCTTCCATACTGTCAAACCCATCAAGCCAAAAGCCAGCCGAGACAAGTCGAGTGAGACGTTTTTGGTTGGAATCGGCCTAAAAAACCGAAATATCGCTAACCCTTGATCCTGTGTGGCTCTTTTGCAAATAAAGAGTTTCCTTGGGTTGAAAGGCCTAAAATGGCACCCATCTGCTTTTTGTTCTTTTCTCTTTTTGTTCGGAGCCCACATTGAATAATCAATGGTTCTCAAAAGTTGCTGTTTGGTTGGTGATCGCTTTAGTGCTATTTACCGTATTTAAACAATTTGAAACACGCCCTGGTGCGAGCTCTGGATATTTGGGTTACTCCGAATTCTTAGAAGAAGTTCGCGCCAAGCGCATCAAAACCGCCACCATCCAAGAAGGACAAGGCGGTACTGAGATTGTCGCCACAACAAACGACGAACGCAAAATCAAAACCACCGCCACTTATCTCGACCGTGGCTTGGTGGGCGACCTCATCGCTAACGGTGTGAAGTTCGATGTCAAACCCCGCGAAGAAGGTTCATTGCTAATGACCTTGCTAGTGAGTTGGGGCCCCATGTTGCTGTTGATCGGTGTTTGGGTCTACTTCATGCGCCAAATGCAAGGCGGCGGCAAAGGCGGCGCCTTTAGCTTTGGTAAAAGCAAAGCCCGCATGCTCGACGAAAACAACAACGTGGTGACCTTTGCCGATGTGGCAGGTTGCGACGAGGCCAAAGAAGAAGTCAAAGAAGTGGTTGATTTCTTAAAAGACCCCCAACGTTTCCAAAAGCTCGGCGGTCGTATTCCGCGTGGCCTTTTGCTGGTAGGCCCTCCTGGAACCGGTAAAACTTTGTTGGCCAAAGGCATTGCTGGCGAAGCCAAAGTTCCCTTCTTCAGCATTTCTGGTTCAGATTTTGTTGAAATGTTCGTCGGCGTGGGAGCAGCCCGTGTACGTGACATGTTTGAAAACGCCAAGAAGAATGCACCTTGCATCATCTTCATCGACGAGATCGATGCAGTGGGTCGCCAGCGTGGCGCGGGTTTAGGCGGCGGTAATGACGAGCGCGAACAAACCTTGAACCAAATGTTGGTCGAGATGGATGGTTTTGAGACCAACCTAGGCGTGATCGTGGTGGCTGCCACCAATCGCCCAGATATTTTGGATTCCGCTTTATTGCGTCCTGGCCGTTTCGACCGCCAGGTCTATGTCACCTTGCCAGACATTCGCGGCCGTGAGCAAATTTTGAATGTGCATATGCGTAAAGTGCCGATCGGACAAGACGTGGCTCCCGCCATCATCGCCCGCGGTACACCTGGAATGAGTGGTGCTGATTTGGCGAACTTGTGTAACGAAGCCGCCTTGATGGCCGCTCGCCGCAACGCCCGCGTGGTTGAAATGGTCGACTTCGAAAAGGCCAAAGACAAAATCTTGATGGGCCCTGAGCGCAAGAGCATGGTTATGCCGGAAGAGGAGCGTCGCAATACGGCGTATCACGAGTCGGGCCATGCATTGATCGGTAAATTACTGCCCAAGTGCGACCCCGTCCACAAAGTCACCATCATTCCGCGTGGCCGTGCTTTAGGCGTGACGATGAGCCTGCCTGAAAAAGACCGCTACAGCTATGACCGCGATTACATGCTCAACCAAATCAGCATGTTGTTTGGTGGTCGTATTGCTGAAGAAGTTTTCATGCATCAAATGACCACAGGCGCTAGCAACGACTTTGAGCGTGCCACAACCATCGCTCGCGATATGGTCACACGCTATGGCATGACCGATGCCTTGGGACCTATGGTTTATGCGGAAAACGAAGGTGAAGTTTTCTTGGGACGCTCAGTTACCAAAACAACCACTATGAGCGAAGCGACTATGCAAAAGGTCGATATGGAAGTGCGTCGCATCATTGATATGCAATACGCCTTAGCGCGTAGCTTGATAGAAGAAAACGCCGACAAAATGCATACGATGGCTAAAGCCTTGTTGGAATGGGAAACCATCGACAAAGAGCAAATTGACGACATCATGGCTGGCAAAGAGCCGCGCCCACCGAAAGACTGGACTCCTAAAACGCCATCTTCTGGACCTGACAGTGGTGGTGCACCTCCAGTGATTGAGCCTGCTCCCAACGCAGCCTAATGCGCTTTAGTAAAAAATACAAATAAACGGGGCGTAGGCCCCGTTTTTGTTGATGGACATACGCATGTTTTGGAAAACCACACGTTTTGAGATAGACCTAGCCACCCCAAATGTGATGGGTATTGTCAACGTCACCCCAGACTCTTTTTCTGACGGTAGCCAACACGCCAATCTGACATCAGCTTTGAAGCATTGCGAGCTGTTACTTAAGCAGGGTGCTGATATCTTGGACATTGGCGGTGAATCAACAAGGCCTGGCGCACAAGAGGTTTCTTTAGAAGAAGAATTGCAAAGAATTTTGCCTGTGGTGAAAGAGGCGGTGCGGTTGAACGTTCCGATATCTGTAGACACCTATAAACCGCAAGTGATGCAAGCCGTGCTGGACGCAGGCGTAGACATCATCAACGACATATGGGCATTGCGTCAAAAGGGTGCTTTGGATGTGATCGCTAAGCATGGTGGGTGTGGTGTGTGTTTGATGCACATGTATGCACAGCCACTGGATATGCAGGTTCATCCCATGGAAGGTTTAGTTGCTCCAAGGGTTGTGGCGTTTCTTCAAGAGCGCGTTCAGGCTTTGCTGGCACTTGGGGTTTCTAAAGAGCGTATTGCCCTAGACCCTGGTGTTGGTTTCGGTAAAACGGTCGCACAAAATTTCGAATTACTTTCACACCAAAAGCAACTGTCTTCCTTGGGGTATCCCTTGCTGGTGGGGTGGTCGCGTAAGTCATCTTTGGGTGCTGTAACGGGTTGCGAGGTGGGGCAACGCCTTGTACCTAGCGTTGCTGCTGCATTGCTAGCGGTGGAGCGTGGTGCGCAGATAGTGCGTGTGCACGATGTGGAGGCGACTGTGCAGGCACTGGCTGTTTGGCGGCACGCTACAAAGCCTGACACTTTGCGACAATAAGAAAATTACTAAAACTACAAGAAAGTACAGACAAACCATGACACGCAAATATTTTGGTACGGACGGCATTCGCGGGAGGGTAGGTCAGTCTCCTATCACCGCTGATTTTGTTTTGCGTTTGGCGCATGCTGTTGGTCGCGTACTGAAAAGAACAGAAGACAAGCCCACCGTATTGATTGGTAAAGACACGCGCATTTCAGGCTATATGTTGGAGTCTGCGTTGGAGTCAGGATTTAATTCTGCTGGTGTAAATGTTGTTTTGCTTGGACCCTTGCCAACCCCAGGTGTTGCCTACTTAACGCGTGCACAACGTGCCAGCTTAGGTGTTGTGATCAGTGCTAGCCATAACCCCTTTGACGACAACGGCATCAAGTTCTTCAGTGCGCAGGGTTCCAAACTCAGCGACGCTTGGGAATTGGATGTCGAAGCCGTATTAGATGGAGCCCCCGTGTGGGCAGACTCCGCGAATTTAGGCAAAGCAAAACGGCTTGACGATGCTGCTGGCCGCTACATCGAGTTTTGTAAAAGCACTTTCTCGAATGAACTCACACTCAAGGGTCTCAAGATCGTTGTGGATGCTGCGCATGGTGCGGCCTATCACATCGCGCCAAAAGTCTTTCATGAGTTGGGAGCTGAAGTCATCGCCATTGGCTGTGCGCCTGATGGTTTGAATATCAACCATGAAGTGGGCGCAACGCACCCCGATGCCTTGGTGAGAGCTGTGAAAGCCAATCAAGCAGATTACGGAATCGCTTTGGATGGCGATGCCGATAGGTTGCAGTTAGTCGACGCCAGTGGTCGTCTTTTTAATGGTGACGAATTGTTGTACTTGATGGTCGATGACAGATTGCGTCAAGGAGAAAAAATCCAGGGCGTGGTGGGCACCCTGATGACAAATATGGCAGTGGAGCTCGCCTTACAAAAACGCGGTATCGCATTTGTACGTAGCAAAGTAGGCGATCGCTATGTGCTGGAAGAACTTGAAAAACAACAATGGATTTTGGGTGGCGAAGGTTCGGGCCATTTGTTGGCCTTAGACAAACACACAACAGGGGACGGCTTGGTAAGTGCATTGCAAGTTTTGCAAACCTGTGTGCGCAGCGGCCGCACTATGGCCGAGTTGTTATCGGACGTCACGCTCTTTCCGCAAACATTGATCAATGTACGTTTGCGTCCTGACCAGAAATGGCAAGACAACCCGCGTCTGGCTGAAGAGACAAAAAAAGTAGAAGCTGAGTTGGGGCAAACCGGACGTGTATTGATTCGGGCCAGTGGCACAGAGCCCTTGGTGCGTGTGATGGTGGAGGCGCGCGACCAACACCAAGCTGAATCTGGTGCACGGCGAATTGCTGCAACTTTGCAATGAATAATTATAAAAAACTCGTTTTCATTAAATAATTATTCATAAATAATTAATGGGAAACCACTTTTAGTGTCATGCCTCTGTCACACTGCCGCCATACAGTCTTTTCTGTTGTCAACCATTTAAGGACTGATGTGAATACCAAACGCAACTTCGTGAAATCCCTCGCTATGACCGCGATTGCTTCTTTAGCAATCGGTTCTGCTTTTGCAGCAGACATCACAGGAGCTGGTGCTACTTTTCCTTTCCCAATTTACGCCAAGTGGGCTGAGGCTTACAAAGCTGCTACCGGCAATGGTTTGAATTACCAATCCATCGGCTCATCTGGCGGTATCCGCCAAATCAAAGCCAAAACAGTGACGTTTGGTGCTACTGATGCGCCTGTCTCTGGTGCAGACTTGGACAAAGACGGCATGGTGCAGTTCCCTGCCATCATTGGTGGAACAGTCCCTGTTTTGAACGTTGACGGTATCAAGCCTGGCGAATTGCGTATTACTGGCCCCGTGTTGGCTGAAATGTTCATTGGTTCCATCACCAAATGGAATGACGCCAAGATTGCTGCATTGAACCCCGGCAAAAAATTACCGGATTTAGAAATAACCGTAGTGCACCGCGCCGATGGTTCTGGCACCACGTTCAACTTCACTGACTACTTGTCTGCTATCAGTAAAGAATTCAGCGAAAAAATTGGTAAAGGTGCAGCTGTTAAATGGCCTGCTCCCACGTCTGTCGGTGGTAAAGGCAACGAGGGTGTCGCTGCAAACGTCAACCGCGTCAAAGGTGCTGTTGGTTATGTGGAATACGCCTACGTCAAAAAGAACAACATGACCTTCATGCAGATGCTCAACGCCGACGGCAAGTATGTGGCACCAGATGACAAAACATTTGCTTCTGCTGCTGCGGGAGCTGACTGGTTCAGTGTTCCAGGAATGGGCATCTCTATGGTCAATGCCAAAGGTGCAGACAGCTGGCCCATCAGCACAGCATCATTCATCTTGATGTACAAAGAACCAGCTGATAAGGTTGCTTCTGCCGAAGCTTTGAAATTCTTTGACTGGTCATTCAAAAATGGTAAAAAAATGGCCGAAGATCTTGACTACGTTTCACTTCCAGACAAGTTAACCGATCAAATTCGCAGCCGCGTTTTCTCGCAAATCCAAAAATAATTTAGTTAGTTTGTTGAAGATCCGTCGGTTCGTATGCGTGCCGACGGATTTTTTCAGTTAGCGAGGAGATCGTCATGAATTCGCTCAGTCCACATACAGAAGTTGCAAAGCTTGTCAGCGATGACATGGTGAAGATCGCAAACAAGCAGCGATTACAGGACTTTTTCTTTTTTTGGGTGACTCAGAGCTTTTCTTTATTAGTGCTACTGGCGTTACTTGGAATTATTATTTCCCTGTTCATTAACGCATGGCCCACATTTCATAAATTTGGGCTTCAGTTTATTTGGCGTGTTGAGTGGGACATTATCAAGAACGATTTCGGTGCGGCCATTGCTGTTGTAGGTACTGTCGCCAGCGCTGCTATCGCCATGGTGCTTGCAGTGCCTTTGGCTTTTGGAATTGCGGTGTTTCTAACGGAAACATGTCCAACGTGGTTACGTAGGCCTTTGGGTACATCTATCGAATTATTAGCAGCAGTTCCATCCATCATTTACGGCATGTTTGGTTTATTTGTATTTGCCCCTTTATTTGCTGACTTCATTCAAGTGCCTGTTAAGGCGTTGCTTGGTGGAATGCCATTGATAGGTTCCTTATTCGGTGGCGCAACCAACGGCATGGGCATTTTGGCCGCAGGCGTTGTCTTGGCATTTATGGTGTTGCCGTTTGTCGCTGCTGTGATGCGCGATGTATTTGAAATTACGCCAGCAATTCTTCGTGAATCAGCCTATGGTTTGGGGTGCACCACTTGGGAGGTTGTGAGAAAAGTAGTGTTGCCTTACACCCAAAAAGGTGTGATCGGCGGTGTCATGTTGGGGCTTGGTCGTGCTTTAGGTGAAACCATGGCGGTAACTTTTGTGATTGGTAATGCGAACCGTATGCCGACTTCCTTGTTCTCCCCGGGTACTTCTATTGCATCGGTCTTAGCAAATGAATTTGGAGAGGCGGAGGGCTTGCATTTCTCTACTTTGTTCGCCCTTGGATTTTTACTTTTCGTCATC
The DNA here is from genome assembly GCA_903880855.1 of uncultured Burkholderiales bacterium. Taxonomy (GTDB): domain Bacteria; phylum Pseudomonadota; class Gammaproteobacteria; order Burkholderiales; family Burkholderiaceae_C; genus Limnohabitans. The sequence continues at coordinate 87,981 of CAIRQX010000122.1, forward strand.
ACTTTTGTCGTTTTAGCAACTGCAAAAGCAATGATTAACCGCGCTGAAAAAGCAAAAGGTTCTTGAAAGAGAATTATGCAAATTGATAATAATTTATACAAAAAAAGACGTATCGCAAGCCGTATTGGTTTGGCTTTGTCCATGTCTGCCATGGCTGTGGGTCTGGCAGTTTTGATCTGGATTTTGTACATTCTTTTTTCAAATGGATTTGCGGCTGTCGACCTCAATTTATTTACGCATGACACTCCAGCCCCTGGTACTGAGGGAGGTGGCCTGCGCAATGCCATTGTGGGCAGCTTGATGATTGTTGCCCTAACCGTTTTGGTATCTACACCCGTTGGCGTGTTGGCTGGTATTTATCTCACCGAATTTGGTGATGAGAGTAAAACTGCAGAACTCACACGTTTTGTGACCGACATCATGTTGTCTGCGCCGTCTATTGTGTTGGGCTTATTCGTCTACGCCATCGCGGTATCAACTGTAGGCAACTTTTCGGGCTACGCCGGAAGCTTGGCATTGTCCTTAATCGCTATACCGGTCGTGATGCGGACAACCGAGAACATGTTGCGTTTGGTGCCTGGTAGCTTGCGCGAAGCGGCTTTTGCATTGGGCGCCCCTCGCTGGAAAGTATCGACTATGGTGACCTTGCGCGCTGCTAAGAGCGGCGTCATGACCGGTATTTTGTTAGCGATTGCGCGTATCAGTGGAGAGACAGCACCATTGCTTTTCACGGCTTTGAATAACCAATTCTTCAGCACGAATATGGGCGCACCCATGGCTAACTTGCCAGTGGTGATCTTCCAATTTGCCATGAGCCCTTATGACAACTGGGTCCGATTGGCTTGGGCAGGAGCCTTGTTGATCACCATGACTGTCTTGCTTTTGAACATCTTGGCGCGGGTTGTTTTTAGAGAAAAAGTGCATTGATGCACCCTGCGCATCTGCCCATTCACGAAATATCGGAATCACAATGAACCAAATTACAGAACAAAAAAACGCCATAGAAGTAAAAAACCTCAATTTCTTTTACGGCAAATTTCAAGGACTCAAAAATGTGTCTATGAATATTGCTGAACGTAAAGTCACTGCTTTTATTGGCCCATCAGGCTGCGGTAAGTCCACATTACTAAGAACTCTCAATCGCATGTACAGCCTCTATCCTGGACAACGTGCTGAAGGTGAGATTAACTTGTATGGCCAAAACATCTTAGATAAGAGTCAAGACTTGAATCTTTTGAGAGCGCGTGTGGGTATGGTTTTCCAAAAGCCAACGCCGTTTCCTATGACCATATATGACAACATTGCATTTGGTGTGCGTTTGTATGAAACTCTAAGTGAGAGCGAAATGGACGAGCGGGTGGAGTGGGCTTTGTCAAAAGCAGCTTTGTGGACGGAAGTGAAAGACAAGCTGGGTCAAAATGGTTTGTCACTCTCTGGTGGTCAACAGCAACGGCTCTGTATTGCGCGTAGTGTTGCTGTCAAGCCTTCTGTTCTTTTGCTGGACGAGCCAACTTCTGCGCTAGACCCCATTTCTACAGGTAAAGTGGAAGAGCTTGTCAATGAATTAAAGTCGGACTATACGATTGCCATCGTGACCCATAACATGCAGCAGGCTGCACGAGTCAGTGATTTCACTGCTTACATGTATTTGGGTGAGTTAGTTGAGTTTGGTCAAACTGAACAAATTTTCTTCAAACCTACCAAGACTGCAACAGAAGATTACATTACTGGCCGTTTCGGCTAAAACGAGAGAGACCCATATGCCTGATAAACATTTATCCTCACAATTTGATGCCGAACTCAATCAAATCTCTACCAATGTTATGGAGATTGGTGGTTTAGTTGAATCTCAAATTCGCCAAGCAATTTATTCACTTTCTAACTTTAGTGTTGAAGTGGCTGACGATGTGCTGGTCACTGAAAACCGTGTAAACGCTCTAGAAGTTGAGATCGATCGCGAAATTGCCTCCGTGATCAGCCGACGCCAGCCTACTGCTCGCGACTTGCGTTTGCTAGTTGCTATGTCTAAAACCACCGCGAATTTAGAACGCGTCGGAGATGAGGCGGCCAAAATCGCCCGTATGGTCAAGTCCATCATCGACGGTGTCGCGCCACGTGCTTTGCCGTCTTCCGATTTGCGTGTGTGTGGTGAACTTGCTTCTGGTCTTCTGCGCAAAGCTCTCGATTCTTTTGCTCGACTAGACGTTCAAACTGCTGTAGCTATCTTGCGTGAAGATGATTTGATCGACCAAGAGTTTGACGGCTTTGTACGCAAGCTCATCACTTACATGATGGAAGACCCACGCACTATTTCTGCCAGCTTAGATTTGCTTTTTATCGCTAAGGCGATCGAGCGTATTGGCGACCATTCGAAGAACATCGCTGAATTCATTATCTATATTGTCAAAGGCGAAGATGTGCGCCACACCCCGTTGGCAGATATTGAAGCAGCAATGAATATTAATAATTAATTGGCATGAAGATTCCGCGCGTTCTGGTTGTTGAAGATGAAAAGGCTATTGCTGAACTGATTTCTGTCAATTTACGCCACCATGGAATGCTGGCTGTTTTGGCAGAAGATGGTGATGAGGCGCAAGCCGCCATTGACGAAGTATTGCCTGACGTTATCTTGCTCGATTGGATGTTGCCTGGGCAAAGTGGGTTGGTATTAGCCAAACGTTGGCGTGCTGACCCACGCACAAAACTCACTCCCATCCTTATGCTGACAGCAAGAGGAGACGAGCCAGACAAAATAGCTGGACTCGATGCCGGTGCTGATGACTACATCACCAAGCCTTTTTCGACACAAGAACTTTTGGCGCGCATACGTGCTGTTTTGAGGCGTCGCGCGCCCGAACAAGCCAGCGATATCGTGCGAATTGGTGCTTTGCAATTAGACGGATCTACGCACCGTGTAAGTTATCAAGATACGCCCCTTCGTCTTGGTCCTACCGAGTTCAAGTTGCTTAACTACTTTATGCACCACGCAGAACGTGTGCATTCACGCAGTCAATTGCTAGACCGCGTATGGGGTGACCATGTATTTATTGAAGAACGTACTGTTGACGTCCATGTAAAACGTCTACGGGAAGCGCTAGGTGCTGCAGGTGCTATGGTGGAGACAGTCCGTGGAGTTGGGTATAGACTCACGGCTTCAGTTACCCCCGATGCCTGAGGTCCTTAGTGTTTGGTCGGTTTTTTAGTTCATTAGTTTTACTTATTTCTGGCGCTGCGCTTGGATATTTTTGGGCGCAATCTCAAGAGTTACAGGTCACTTTTTATCTGGTCGTTGGCAGCTTGGTCGGCGCAATGCTATGGTGGTTTCTGGATGCCATACGTGGATTGCGCGTTGTTTATTGGTTGCGCTACGGAAATTTAGCGGAAGTCCCCAACACATTCGGCTTGTGGGGGACTGTGGTCGATAGAACGCGAAGACTTCTGAGAGAACGCGAGAAAGCCATCAACGCCAGTGAGCAGCGTTTAAAAGATTTTCTGTCCGCTATACAAGCTTCTCCAAATGGGGTCGTACTTCTAGATGAGAATTTTCAAATTGAATGGTGCAATCAGACTGCTGCATTTCAATTAGGTATTGAGCCAGAGCGTGATTTGGCGCAGCGTATTGGTAACTTGGTACGCGACCCTATTTTTTCTGCCTATATGACGACTTCAGACGTGGCTGAACCAATTGTGATTGAGGGGCGAGGCAAGAACCCCAATATGCCATTGCGCATCTCCATACAACGCCATCCTCATGGTGAAGGTAAGCAGTTGCTGATCACACGAGACGTCACGGTAGTTGAACAAGCAGAGGCTATGCGACGCGATTTCGTAGCCAATGTGTCGCATGAAATTCGAACACCACTCACAGTTCTTGCTGGTTTTGTTGAAACCTTGCAGACCTTAAAACTGACGGCCCAAGAGCAGGACAAATATCTAGACCTCATGGCGAACCAATCGCATCGAATGCAAAGCTTGGTGGATGATTTACTTACTTTGTCGCGTCTTGAAGGCAGTCCGGTTCCTGGATTTACCAGCTCCCTAGAGCTTACACAGCTGATGGAAGCATGCCAAAGCGAGGCGCAGCAGCTTTCAAAATTATTATTTCAAGAAAAAATTGCCCAAGTCATTGTTTTTGAAACAGATCCAGTGATTCAAAACCACCTCGTTCTGGGCGAACCGCGTGAATTACAAAGCGCGCTTTCTAACTTAGTCAGCAATGCAGTCCGCTATACCCCGCAAGGTGGGCGTATTGAAGTGCACGCATTTGTGTCAAAGGACGGAAATTTGAATTTGCAAGTTAAAGATACGGGTCCTGGAGTTCCGCCTGAACATTTGCCTCGATTAACGGAACGTTTTTATCGCGTCGATCGGAGCCGCTCCCGCGAATCTGGAGGTACTGGCTTGGGATTGGCGATTGTCAAGCATGTGATGCAACGTCACGGTGGGCAGTTACAAATTGCCAGTACCGCAGGACAGGGGTCTTGCTTTAATCTTGTTTTTCCTGCCACCCGTTGCAAGCAGGCAGAGGCGGTTTAGCGTACTTTGCGATAAGCATGTATCCAGAGTACTGGGAATAATGCTAACGCAGTCAGAACCAAGGCAAATGTGCTGGTTTGCCAAAATGTGATGGGTGAATTTGTTTGTAGCCAATCCAAGCCTTCAAACTGCACCAATCCATAGGACACGACATAACCGCCGGCTAGTCCGACTCCCCACAAGGTTACAGCGTAGGTCAATAGCGGAAAGAGGGTAATGCGGTAACTTCTTAGTGCGAACACGCAAAATACTTGCAATGCATCTGCTAGTTGGTACCACGCTAACCAATAAAGTAGCAGTGCTGCTAATTGAGCCACTGCTGCTGACTGCGTATAAAAAAGAACCACCTCTTTTTGAAACAGCACTAATAAAAGACTCAACACAGACGCAAACACAACCACTAGAGTCAAGCCATCACGCAAAGCTTTTCTAGCGCGCCCAAACTGGTTTGCTCCTAACCAATAACTCACCCGTGCACTGCAAGCAATAGAGAGCGACAGAGGCACCATGTAGAGCAATGCCGCCATGGATGCTGTGATTTGGTGGCTGGCAGATGCCACTACGCCAAGACGCGCAATAAACAGAGCCATTAAGGTGAACGATGTCACTTCCACACCAATGGCAAGGCCACTGGGGATACCTAACTTTAAGAATTGCCACAGCACGGATAAGTCAGGCGCTTCCATACGTCGCCAAAAAGCATAAGGCTTGTAATAGTCTTGTGCCCGTAATAAGACCAGAGCAAACACCACCATTGCAATATTGACTACAAGGGTTGCCCAAGCGCATCCCACCAAACCCATGGGCTCAAAAATATCTGGTAAGCCTAAGACCAGCAAAATAGACAAGGGTATTTTGCACATCAAGCCAACAACTTGCACCAGTGTGACGGCGCGCGGTTTGCCTAAACCTTGGTTCAAGGTGCCAAACAACCTAAATAAAAGCGATGCAGGCAAACCAAAAGCAATGACTGCTAAATAGTCATGCACTTCCAACTGCAAATGCACTGGGACTTGCGCCCAATTCAGCAATGTAGTGGGATGTAAGAGTACAGCCATGCCAATAATTGAGGTCAGCAGCACGATATACAAAGCTTGGCGCACGGATCGGCCGACTTCTGTATATTTTTTAGCGCCTTGCAACTCAGCCCAAATAGGCAGCAAGGCTTGTACGATGCCCATGAGCGCGACATGCACCGATATATAAGTTGCTGACCCAACCGATAAAGAGGCTAGGGCAGTGTCTGCATAACGCGCCGCTACGATGGTGTCGGTAATTCCAAACGCCATGACTGCTAATTGACCAACCAAGATCGTTCCTGCATGGCGCAAGATATGCACGCGCTCTGTCATTTGGATTTAATTATCGCGACGTAAGTACAGAGTGACGTCTTCATTTTTGTTGGCAGGACGTTTGATAGTTTCTATGCGTCGCCATTCTTTGATGAGTGCCACTTGCGCTAATTCTGGACGTGAATCGTTGTCTACTAGTAACCAACGACAAGACGCATTTTGTGGTGACTCTGAATTGTTTAAGGGCTTGATTTCAAAGTTGCCGTGGTAGTGAAAGGCAGTCATTTGCCCGACATTTAGTCCGTAAGTCATCAAACAACCAGGTGATGCGCTATCTTGGATATTCATGGCCTGTTGAATTCTCTCTACCCAAGGCACATAGCTACGCGCAAAGTCCAAAAGTGGTAACCACAAGCTCATGAGCAGTAACCAACAGAGTGCAGCGCCGCCTGCCGGTAGCACCAAGCTCTTCCACATGGCTTGACGGTGTCTGCCAACCCGCCATCTGACAAGCCACGCCCAAAGTGCCGTGGCGATCAATGCAAAAACAAAAGCCAAAACGCTAAAGGTCGGCGTAAACCCTGGAGCCAGACGAGCAACGTTAGCAGCGGGTTGGGGCGGCCAACCCGTTTGCATCGCAATCCAAATTACCCAAATGACGAAGGCACAGCCTGTAAAAAAGATAAGTGTGAACCAATCAATAAAAGCAGAAAAGCTACGTCTAAATGTTGGAAGTGCAAAGGCCGCTAGTGTCGCCATGGGTGGCAAAGCCAGCATGAGCGTTTGGTCTTCGGTGCGGGTCACCATTGCGACGCCTATGGCGAGAGCTATAAACCACAAAGGAAGAACCACATGCCGGCTCCAGTTCCACGTTAACCACTGACGCCGCCACTGCCATAGTGTCCACAACACCAAAGGCCATGCGGGCCACATGAACCACACTAGCAAATCAAACAAGCCACGCCAATCGTTCCAATTTCTGTCCATGGTCGATACGCGCCAATGGAAGAGATCAAAATAATTGGCAATAGCTGCAATGCCTATCGCGCAAACAAATAGCGCGTATGCATACATGCGCAGGGGTAAATCGCCTTGATTTTCTTTGTCGAAAAAAATGACCAAACTAATGCCAGTTGCCAATAAAACAGACAGAGTCGGAGCGCCACTCAAACTCAAGCCCATCAAAGCAATCACTAAAGCTATGGCGCTTTTAACGGGGTGATAGGCAAGCGCAGAAGCGCCAAAAAATGCACAGCTTAAAAAAGACAGTTGCATCAGCATGGGCGTGGCTTCGTGTGACAGCAAGGCCAAACCTAAGCAAGCAATCAAAGCGAGTGTGGCGCTGTCTGCAATGGTTCTGGCATAGTCCTTGGGCCTTGCTTCGCCACCAAATGCAAAGGCCACTGGTTGTGCGCGTGAGCCAAGTCCTAAGTAATAGGCTCCGTACCACGTGCTAAATAATGTCAAGGCGAGCAGCACAGCAAATGGCATACGTGCAGCAGATCCTGCTGGCAACCAACTTGGTGCCAAGCCAATTGCCCAAGCGCCCACCCAATAGGCCAGCGGTGCATCTAATGGCAGTGTTTGGCCCCAAACAGTGGGGTGCAGCCAATCGCTGTGGCCTTGCGCTAAGGCCAACATTTGCCCAAAGACTTGGAGCTCTTCGCCCTTCCATGGTTCTCTGCCTACTAAGCCTGGAACCAAATAAGCCAAGCAAAACAGCCATAACGCTAAGCGTGGCAAAGGCCGAACGGCACTTTGCGCAACGATGGCGGGTGTGGGATCGTGTGACTGAGACAAAGTAGTGGGTGTTTAAAAACTAGAGGCCATAAACAAAAAAGGCAGCGCCGAAAACGGGCTGCCCTTTGAGTAGGAGGCGAAAGGGCTTACTTGGCAGCCGTTTTGCCGTATTTGTTGCGGAAACGTTCCACGCGTCCACCCATGTTGTCGACGGATTTTTGTGTACCGGTGTAGAAGGGGTGCGACTCACTGGTGGTATCCAATTTGTAGAGGGGTAACTCGCGACCATCGTCCATTTTGACGGTTTCTTTGGTGTTAGCGCATGAGCGCGTTACAAACTTAAACCCATTAGACATGTCCACAAAGCACACTTCGCGGTAGTCTGGGTGAATTCCTTCTTTCATGATCTGTTCCTTTTCAGCTGCGCTAGCCACACCAGACAATTCCAATGCACTTGGCCACAAAACCCAATATTATGCCATAAATGCCTCTTTTTACTGCAGGACGCCTAGTGCCAACCATAGGCTGAAGACCCCCAGGACAGTCGATAGCGTGACCAAGCCAGCAACCATAGATCCGTCATAACCCATTCGGTTCGCCAAAACATAGCAACTCGAGGCGGTGGGCAGCGCTGAAAAAGCCAGTAAAACACCTGTTTGCAGAGGGTCTAAGTGGAGCCATTTGGCGAGTATCCAAGCCACGATCGGCGTCAAAAAGTGGCGAATCAGTAATACGGAAGCGCCCAACAACTTGGCTTTTTGCAAACGCCCCAATTCCATGCCAGCCCCCGCCGCCATCAAACCTAGGCTGACCGAAGACGATCCCACGCGTTGCAAGGTGGGCGCAGCCCATTCAGGGATGTGTAAACCCACTAAATTGGCAACGAGCCCAGACACCGTTGCCAAGATGAGTGGATTACGAATCAGCTCCGCCAAAAAGCCTTTCTCGCCATGTTTAGCCATGGGCCAAACCGATGCAATATTAAAAATAGGGACGCAAACACCTATTAACACCGCCATCAAGACTAGCGCGGGAGGGCCACCCATTCTTTCGGTGACGGCAAGTGCAATGTAGGAATTAAATCGGAACGCAATTTGCGTGCTACATGCATGCATGCGTGTGTCGATGTGGCGGCCTAAAAATGGCAGGTAAGGAAGCACGTAAGCCATAGCGATGCCGCACATCCCCATCAACACGCCTGCTTGCAGAAAATGTGTCAGGCTTTGAATGTCCAAATTGGTACGCGCGATGGTGGTAAACAACAAAACAGGAAACAAAAAGTAATACACCAAGCTTTCAACTTGTGACCACATCGTGCGATTGAGTGCCGTAAAGCGACACAGCAAGTAACCGCACAAGATGAGTGAGAAATCTGGCGCAAGCAGAGGTAAGTAATCCATATGGAGAGAATACCTCGACTTTTGTGACCACTACACATTGCGTTTACAGTTATGTTTTATCGCAAGAGTTAAGCGAAGTTTTAATGGAGGAGTTTTGAAATGAAAAGTCGTCTACTAGCAACCCTGAGTATTTGTGCTGTGAGTTCTGCCGTATTGGCGCAGGGCTATCCAACGAAAACGATCCAACTGCAAGTGCCTTTTGCACCTGGGGGCACTACGGACATCATTGCTCGGACCATTGCCGAACCCTTAGGTAAAGCTCTAGGACAAACAGTTGTGGTTGTGAATAAAGCGGGCGGAGGTGGCGTTATTGGAGCCAATGAAACCGCAAAGGCGCTACCTGACGGTTATGCATTGGGCGTAGCAACGGTCTCCACCACTGCAGCCAATCCTGCAATCAACACCAAAATTCCGTACAACCCGATTACTGACTTTTCTCCCATCATCAATATCGCGGCCACGCCAAATATCATCGCGGTACATCCCTCGTTTCCAGCAAAAGACTACAAAGATTTTGTGGCAGAAGTAAAGCGCTCACCTGGTCGTTACTCCTATTCGTCTTCGGGCACGGGCGGTATTGGCCACTTGCAGATGGAGTTGTTTAAAAGCTTGAGCGCGACTTTCATCACGCACATTCCTTATCGCGGTGCGGGCCCCGCATTGAACGACACCGTTGCTGGACAAGTCCCCATGATTTTTGACAACTTGCCTTCTGCACTTCCTTTCATCAAAGACAACCGTTTGGTTCCCATTGTGGTGGCGGCACCGCAACGATTGGCCGTGTTGCCCAATGTGCCGACCTTCAAAGAAATAGGCTTGGAGCCTGTCAATCGTATGGCTTATTACGGTATTTACGGACCCAAAGGCTTGCCTAAAGATGTGATTGACAAAGTCAATGCAGGCGTGCGTAAGGCATTGGAAGATCCAGCTGTTCGCAAGCGTATTGAAGACACGGGTTCTCTCATCATTGCCAACACGCCAGAGCAATTTGCTGCACAAATCAAAGCAGAGTTTGATGTGTATAAGAAAGTGGTGTCAGAGCAGAAGTTAACGCTCGATTGAGTTAACTTCCGAGTCGCTGTGGTTGCTTCACAAGCCTTCGATCCGAGCATCGACACCTTTATCGATGCCCTGTGGCTAGAAGAAGGCTTAGCGAAGAATTCATTGGCGGCCTACAGGCGTGACCTGCAACTTTTTGATGCTTGGTTATCCCAGCAAAACAGTGCATCGACGGGTTCGCAATTTGGCCATTTGTTGTTAGCCAAAGAGTCTGATTTACACGAGTACTTTGCCAGCCGGCACGCAACAACCAAAGCAACCTCTGCCAATCGCCGACTAACGGTCTTGAAACGGTTTTACCGTTGGGCATTGCGCGAGCGTATGCGCAGTGATGACCCCACGCTCAAAATGTTGGCTGCCAAGCAAGCAATGCGAGTTCCCAAAACTTTGACAGAGACGCAAATCGAAAATTTACTCTTGGCGCCCAATGTAGAAACACCTTTGGGTGTGCGAGACCGCACCATGCTCGAGTTAATGTATGCCAGTGGTCTTCGGGTGAGTGAGTTGGTGAACCTCAAAGTTTTCCATGTCAGCCTCAATGAGGGTGTATTGCGTGTGATGGGCAAGGGCAGTAAAGAGCGCTTGGTGCCTTTTGGTCAGGTGGCGGCGCAATGGCTGGAGCAATACTTAAGTCAATCGCGCCCAGCCTTATTGGGCCAACACCAAAGCGAAGATTTATTTATCACCGTGCGGGGCAAACATGCCGGAGATGCGATGACGCGGGTGATGTTTTGGCAATTGATCAAACGCTATGCCCTAGTCGCAGATATCAAAGTGCCGATATCGCCCCACACGCTTAGGCATGCATTTGCCACCCATCTGCTAAACCATGGAGCCGATTTGCGTGCTGTGCAAATGCTGCTGGGTCATGCAGATATTTCTACGACGACGATCTACACGCATATTGCGCGGGAGCGGCTTAAGACTCTGCATGGTATGCACCATCCGCGTGGGTAACACGTTGTCGCTGTAACTCAGTACTCGTGTCGTTTTAACCTAATAGATAACTTAGTTCCACCTCGGTAAAGCCTGCTTGCAGGCGCGCTTCATTATTAAATGGTGGTTTAAGTCTGGGTGCGTCATAGCGTTGCACTAACTCGCCATATAGGGCGACAGGGTCAAGCCCCCGTTGCTCGCATAACCACCTATACCAGTGGTTACCAATGGCAACATGGCCCACTTCATCGCGCAAGATGATGTCTAAGATTTCAACAGCTCGCTTGGCCGCAGGTGAAGCTACTTTAAGAAGTTTGGCCTGGATAAGAGGTGTAGCATCCAATCCGCGCGCCTCCAACGTGCGCGGAACCAATGCCATGCGTGCCAGCACGTCTTTGGAAGTTCTTTCGCACATTTGCCATAAGCCATCATGGGCATCAAAGTCGCCGTAAGAGAAGCCCAAGCTTTTTAGATGCGTATGCAGCAATTCAAAATGCTGTGATTCTTCATACGTCACGCGTAGCCAGTCGGTGTAATACGCATGTGGCATATCGTTGAAACGCCATACGGCGTCCAACGCCAAATTGATTGCATTGAATTCAATATGGCAAACCGCATGTATGAGAGACGCCAAGCCTTCAGGCGTGAAGGGGGTTCTGGCGCGGACTTGCTTGGCGGGAATGAGTCGAGGAAGCGTTGGGTGGCCCGGAACTTCAATGCCATCCAAGGATTTCAGATGTTCAGTTGGCGAAACAAGCAATTCGATATGCGCGTTCCGCAAAGCCTGAACGGCTTGTACTTTTTCTGTTGGATCTGCAATTAACCATGCATTTAGCGATGCGGCGCGTAAGCTCATCTTTACAATTGTAGGGATACCAAACAAACAGGAGATAGCCATGGCTGTTTTTCAACTCGACGCACACGTTCCTCAGATCTCAGATACAGCATGGATTGCAGATAACGCCCAAGTCATGGGGGAGGTCCAAATGGATGCGCACTCTAGCGTGTGGTTTAGCAGTGTGTTGCGCGGTGATTCCGACAAGATCACGATAGGTGAGGGTAGCAACATCCAAGACGGTAGCGTGTTGCATGCCGATGTAGGCATGCCTTTGAACATCGGTAAACATGTCACCGTGGGGCATATGGTGCAATTGCATGGTTGCACCATCGGCGATGAATCTTTGATTGGTATAGGCGCGATTGTGTTGAATGGCGCCAAGATTGGTAAAAACTGCTTGGTGGGTGCGGGGGCTTTGGTGACCGAGGGCAAAGAGTTTCCAGACGGGTCCATGATTTTGGGGAGCCCCGCCAAGGTGGTGCGTGATTTAACGCCAGAACAAATCGCAGGTTTGCGTAAAAGTGCGCAGCACTATATAGACAATGCCAAGCGTTTTAGAACTGGATTGAAGAAACTGTCTTGATGTCGCAGCTGCATAAATTTCTATTTGAAGGTTTGCCTGTTCGGGGCATATTGGTGCAACTTACCGATGTGTGGCAAGACATATTAAAGCGGCGTGCAGCCAATCTTGATACTGGCGCGTACCCGCAGCCCGTTCGCCATTTGCTAGGTGAAATGACGGCTGCGGCGGTCTTGATGCAATCCAATATCAAGTTCAACGGTGCCTTGGTCATGCAAATATTTGGCGATGGCCCTTTGAAGTTGGCTGTTGTCGAAGTGCAGCCTAATTTAAGCGTCCGCGCTACAGCTAAAGTGGTGGGTGAGCTAGATGGGGCGCAAACTTTGTCCACCATGGTCAATGTGAAAAACGAAGGGCGTTGCGCTATTACCTTGGATCCACTTACCAAGCTACCTGGCCAACAACCCTACCAAGGCGTGGTGCCCCTTTTTGATGACCACCGCAACAAGTTAGACAAATTCAGCGATGTGTTGCAACACTACATGTTGCAAAGCGAACAACTCGATACCACCTTAGTCTTGGCGGCTGACGACAAATCAGCCGCTGGTTTGTTAATCCAACGCTTGCCTATCAAAGGCGAAGGCAACTTGGCCGCAAAAGCCAGCATGGCAGATGAAGACGAGATTGGTCTAAACGAAGACTACAACCGTATTTCTATTTTGGCGGCTAGTTTGAAAAGTGATGAGTTGTTGCAGTTGGATGCCGATACGATTTTGCGGCGTCTGTTTTGGGAAGAAAAATTAATTCGCTTGGAAACCTTAACGCCAAGTTTTTCCTGTTCTTGCAGCCGAGATCGTGTGAGCAATATGATCCGCAGCTTAGGCGCAGATGAAGTGGAGAGCATTTTGTCTGAGCGCAATGACGTCGAAGTGGGCTGCGATTTTTGTGGCCAGCAATACCGATTCGACGCGGTAGATGCCGCACAAATTTTCACCAGCGCAGACAAGCAAGTGCCTGGCAGTTCGGCAATTCAGTAAATTATTTTTTGTTAGAAACCAGTTGGGTAAACAACTGGTGCTCGCAAAGTCCGTCCCCACATGTTTCGCACGGGCCAGTCCAACGTAATGGAATATCACTTCGTCTTAGTACATCGGCCCATTGTGGTGCCTTGGCAGCCAAGCAAAACAATGCATTTTTTAAACGCTCTGGGCCTTGGCCATAAACCACTTGAAACCCAATGCCTTGTGTGAGCAGACTAGAGCGAATCTCTTGGTCCGCACCTGATTGTGTTTCGCTAGAAGTTGTCAGATCAAGCCCACACAGCAGGGTCACGTCAACTTGACCTACTGCTTGAATATCTGGACTGTCTAAAACTTCTAAAGGAATATTGTTTTTTTGTAAGAAGCTTTTGAGCGCTAGGTAGAGTGCTGTTTTACCCGAAGAGGGTGCGCCGAAAATGGCGACTTTCATACGTTGAACCCGTTAATGGGGGTTTGCAACTGTTGGTTGCGTTTGTGCATTCATTAAAAAATTAACGTGCTATTTGCACAAAGATCTCATTGGGTTTGACCATGCCGATCTCTGCTCTGGCACGCTCTTCCACCATTTCTAAACCGTCTTTCAGATCGTGCAACTCAGCACCTAGGCGCTCGTTCGCTAATTGAGCTGCTTGGTTATGTTGCTTTTGCTCTTTGAGTTGTTGGCGCAGTCGCATCACATCGGGCAAACTTCCACGGCCAAACCACAGCTGGGCTTGCAGCACTACGAGGAGTGCTAGCAAGATCATGTGGATGGGGCGCAGGATGGTGAGCATGCAGGCTGAAAGAGTTATTGGGCGAGAAGTTTATAGCGGTTTGCCTTTGAGCTTATGTTTTAGCTTTGAGGTTATAAAAAGCGGAGCGACCTGGATACACGGCTACATCACCTAAGTCTTCCTCTATACGCAAGAGTTGGTTGTATTTCGCCATACGGTCTGATCGGCTCATCGAGCCAGTTTTGATCTGACCTGCATTCAAACCCACGGCAATGTCTGCGATGGTCGAGTCTTCGGTCTCACCAGAGCGGTGGCTGATCACAGCCGTATAACCCGCTCGCTTAGCCATCTCAATGGCGGCAAAAGTTTCGGTCAAGGTGCCAATTTGGTTGATCTTGATGAGGATGGAGTTCGCAATACCTTTTTCAATACCTTCTTGGAAGATTTTGGTGTTCGTCACGAACAAGTCATCACCCACGATTTGTACTTTTTTTGCCAAGCGGTCGGTCAGAATTTTCCAGCCGTCCCAATCACCTTCGGCCATGCCATCTTCAATGCTGATGATGGGGTATTTATCGCACCAAGTCGCCAACATATCTGTCCATTGTTCGGCAGTCAGTTGCAAGCCTTCGCCTTCTAAGTGGTATTTACCGTCTTTGTAAAACTCACTGGCTGCGCAATCTAAGCCTATAGCGATTTGCTCGCCTGCGGTGTAGCCGGCCGCAGCAATAGCGTCCAAGATCATTTGGATAGCCGCTTCGTGGTTCGTGACATTCGGGGCAAAGCCACCTTCGTCGCCCACTGCAATGCTCATACCTTTGTCATGGATGATTTTTTTCAACGCATGAAACACTTCGGCGCCATAGCGCACGGCTTCTCTGAAACTGGGCGCGCCGATGGGGATGATCATGAACTCTTGCAAGTCCAAGTTGTTGTTGGCATGTGCGCCACCGTTGATCACGTTCATCATCGGCACTGGTAGTTGTGTCGCATGCATACCGCCAAAGTAGCGATAAAGTGGCAGGCCAGATTCTTCGGCAGCCGCACGGGCTACAGCCATGGACACTGCCAGTATGGCATTCGCACCTAAACGGCTTTTGTTATCTGTGCCGTCTAAGTCGATCAGAGTTTTGTCGAGAAAAGCTTGTTCGGAAGCGTCTAAGCCTAAAACGGCTTCTGAAATTTCGGTGTTGATGTGCTCTACTGCTTTCAAAACGCCTTTGCCGAGATAGCGATTTTTATCGCCATCACGCAATTCAATCGCTTCGCGGCTGCCGGTGGATGCGCCAGAAGGCACTGCAGCACGTCCCATAGTTCCAGACTCTAGTAACACGTCACATTCCACGGTGGGGTTGCCACGACTGTCCAAAATTTCTCTTGCGACGATGTCTACGATTGCACTCATTGTTTATCTCTCAGAACTAAAGTTAAAAATTAAATACCAAAATTATTTTCAAGGAAGGCGTGTTTTTTGGTTACGCGGTCAATATCTTGCAGGGTTTCGAGCAGTGCGCGCATGTGTTTCAGGGGCACTGCATTGGGGCCATCGCTCATCGCTACTGCAGGGTTGGGATGGGTTTCCATAAAAAGTCCTGCGACACCCACAGCAACAGCAGCGCGCGCTAATACTGGCACCATTTCGCGTTGACCACCAGAGCTTGTGCCTTGTCCGCCAGGCAATTGCACCGAATGGGTTGCGTCAAACACCACGGGCGCATTGGTTTCGCGCATGATGCTAAGGCTTCGCATATCAGAGACGAGGTTGTTGTAACCAAAACTCGCGCCACGCTCACAGGCCATGAAGTTGTTGTCGTTCAAGCCCGCTTCACGCGCTGCAGCGCGCGCTTTATCAATGACGTTCTTCATGTCATGCGGTGCGAGGAACTGGCCTTTTTTGATGTTGACGGGTTTGCCTGAGCGCGCGACAGCATGGATGAAATCTGTTTGACGGCACAAAAATGCAGGCGTTTGTAATACATCGACCACTTGAGCTACATGTGCAATTTCAGATTCGCTGTGCACATCGGTGAGAATGGGGAGTTGGAGTTCACGGCGAACTTTGGCCAAGATCTCCAAACCCTTTTCCATGCCGGGGCCACGAAAGGTCGTTCCACTTGAGCGGTTGGCTTTGTCGTAGCTTGACTTGAATATGAAAGGGATACCCAATGCAGAGGTAATTTCTTTCAAAGTACCCGCTGTGTCCATTTGGAGTTGTTCGGACTCCACCACACAAGGGCCCGCGATCAGAAAAAACGGATGCTCTAAGCCCGCATCAAAGCCACACAACTTCATGCTCATGCGACAGCTTTCAAATTGGTACGTTGTGACTGGTGGTCTAGTGCGGCCTTGATATAGGCATTAAAAAGTGGGTGCCCATCCCAAGGCGTGGACTTGAACTCAGGGTGAAACTGCACACCCATAAACCATGGGTGAACAGATTGCGGTAGCTCGACAATTTCTGTGAGGTGTTCCCGTTGGGTAAGCGCAGAAATGACTAAGCCGGCTTTACGCAAAGTGTCCAGGTAGTGCACATTGGCCTCATAGCGGTGGCGATGGCGCTCACTCACCACATCACCATAAATTTTGTGCGCCAATGTTCCTGGTGTGACGTTGGAGCTTTGTGCGCCGAGTCGCATGGTGCCGCCTAAATTGGACTGGGCATTGCGGGTTTGGATGGTGCCGTCAGCATCTTTCCATTCATCGATCAATGCGATGACGGGGTTCGGTGTGTCGGGTTCAAATTCAGTGCTATTGGCGTTCTCGAGGCCTGCGACATGACGTGCATATTCAATCGTGGCAACTTGCATACCTAGGCAGATGCCGAGGTAGGGCATTTTTTTCTCACGAGCAAAACGCGCCGCGGCGATTTTTCCCTCAATGCCGCGTTTGCCAAAACCACCGGGCACCAAAACACCGTCAAACTTCGTGAGTTGAGAAACAGTATCGGTTGTGATGGTTTCGGAATCGATGTAATGGATATTGACGCGCGCATGGTTTTGCATGCCAGCGTGGCGCAAGGCTTCGTTCAAAGACTTGTAGCTGTCGGACAAATCCACATACTTGCCCACCATGGCGATGGCGACTTCTTGTTGGGGGTGCTCGACTTCGTGAACCAAAGCATCCCAACGGCTGAGATCTGCGGGCGGGGTATTGATATGCAGTTTTTCGCAAATCAAGCGGTCGAGTCCTTGCTCGTGCAACATGCGTGGGACTTTGTAAATCGTGTCGACGTCCCACATGGAGATAACGCCCCATTCAGGGACATTGGAAAAGAGGCTGATCTTTTCTTTTTCTTCGGCTGGAATAGGCCTGTCAGCCCGGCACAACAAACAGTCTGCCTGAATACCGATTTCACGCAGCTTTTGTGCTGTGTGCTGGGTGGGTTTTGTTTTCAGTTCGCCCGCTGCGGCGATCCAAGGCACATAGCTCAAATGCACAAAGGCCATTTGATGGGGGCCGAGTTTCAAACTCATTTGGCGAACGGCTTCAAGGAAGGGGAGCGACTCGATATCACCCACCGTGCCGCCGATTTCAACGATGGCAACATCGACAGCTTCTGGCGTTGCGTAACCTGCGCCGCGCTTGATAAATTCTTGGATTTCGTTGGTGATGTGGGGAATGACTTGGACGGTTTTACCAAGGTAGTCGCCGCGGCGCTCTTTTTCCAAAACGCTTTGGTAGATCTGGCCGGTGGTGAAGTTGTTGGCCTTTTTCATCCGTGTATTGATGAAACGCTCGTAGTGGCCTAAATCTAGGTCGGTTTCTGCACCGTCTTCGGTCACAAACACTTCGCCGTGTTGGAACGGCGACATGGTTCCAGGGTCGACGTTGATGTAGGGATCTAGTTTGATGAGGGTGACTGAGAGGCCGCGCGACTCAAGGATCGCGGCAAGAGATGCGGAGGCTATGCCTTTGCCCAGTGAGGACACCACGCCGCCGGTGACAATTACAAATTGAGTCATGCCAAATCGGGAGGTTGACCTCCCGGTAGGTGGAAATAGAAATTATAGGCGCTCTGCTACATTGCGAACCATGTTGGATCTGCAAAACAAACACATCGTCTTAGGGCTTACGGGTGGTATTGCTTGTTACAAGGCTGCCGAACTCTGCCGCGCCCTGATTAAACAAGGTGCCAGCGTGCAAGTAGTGATGACCGAATCTGCCACGCAGTTCATCACCGCGGTGACAATGCAGGCCTTGTCGAACCGTCCGGTCTTCGTGTCGCAGTGGGACGCACGCGAACCTAACAATATGGCGCATATCAATCTGAGTCGTGAGGCCGATGCGATATTGATCGCGCCCGCGAGCGCAGATTTCATGGCCAAACTTTTACACGGCCGCGCTGACGATTTGTTGAGCCTCATGTGCTTGGCCAGACCGGTGGGCGAAGTGCCCCTGATCTTGGCCCCCGCGATGAACCGCGAAATGTGGGTCAACCCCGCCACCCAACGCAATGTGGCGCAACTCACTCAGGATGGAGCGTTGGTCTTCGACGTGGGTCAAGGCGACCAAGCGTGCGGCGAAACAGGCGACGGACGGATGTTGGAGCCTGAAGAAATTGTGCAAGACCTGATTGCTGCTTTTCAACCTAAATTGTTGGCTGGCTGCAAAGTGTTGGTGACAGCGGGTCCAACCTACGAAGCGATTGACCCCGTGCGTGGCATCACCAATTTATCTAGCGGAAAAATGGGGTTTGCTATTGCCCGCGCAGCGCACGAAGCCGGTGCTGA
>CAIRQX010000123.1 GCA_903880855.1 uncultured Burkholderiales bacterium
CGCACAAGTGGTCGCCGCTGCACAAGCCGGCGACCATGTGCTGTGCATGAGCAACGGCGGGTTTGGCGGAATCCACGCCAAGCTTTTGAAAGCGCTTGGCGCATAAGTAACAAACATTACATTGCAAGCCTTAGGCTTTTGAGCCTACGAAACTGATGAATATAAAGCGAATTAACGCCGCGCCGCAACCGCTTCTGACAACACCTTCAGGCAATTTGCCGAATCGTCCCACCCCAAACAGGCATCGGTGATACTCTTGCCGAATTCAAGTTGGCCCACATTGTCTTTGCCAGGCGTGAATTTTTGGGCACCGCCTTGTAAATGGCTCTCGATCATCACACCAAACACATGCTGTGAACCCGAGCGGATTTGCTTGGCAATATCTTGTGTGACATCGATTTGGCGTTCGTGCTGCTTGCTGCTGTTGGCGTGGCTGCAGTCCACCATCAAGCGCGCGGGCAACTTGGCTTTTTCTAATTCTTGGCATGCCGCATTCACACTTGCTGCGTCGTAGTTAGGCGCTTTGCCGCCACGCAAAATGATGTGGCAGTCTTTGTTGCCCTTGGTTTGCACAATCGCGACTTGGCCGTTTTTATGGACCGATAAAAAGTGGTGACCACCGGCTGCAGCTTGAATCGCATCGGTCGCAATTTTGATATTGCCGTCTGTGCCGTTTTTAAAACCAATCGGCGCAGACAAGCCTGAAGCTAATTCGCGGTGCACTTGGCTCTCAGTAGTACGCGCGCCAATCGCGCCCCAAGCGATCAAGTCGCCAATGTATTGCGGGCTGATCGCATCTAAGAATTCGCTACCAGCAGGTAGGCCAAGACGGTTGATCTCAATCAGTAACTGCCGCGCGATGCGCAGGCCTTCGTCGATGCGGTAGCTCTCGTCGAGGTAAGGATCGTTGATCAAGCCCTTCCATCCCACGGTAGTTCGTGGTTTTTCGAAATACACACGCATCACGATTTCCAATGTGCTGGCGTATTGGTCTCGTAAGGGCTTTAAGCGGCGGGCGTATTCCAGGGCAGCAGCAGGGTCGTGGATGGAGCAAGGGCCAATGACTACCAACAGACGATCGTCCCTGCCATGCATGATGTTGTGGATATTTTTGCGGGTCTGGGTGATCAGCTTTTCCACGGGCGTGCCCTGAATAGGAAAGAAGCGAATCAAATGTTCGGGAGGGGGTAGCACGGTGATGTCCTTAATCCGTTGGTCGTCGGTTTGACTGGTTTTCTCAACAGATGCGGAATAAAGTGATTCGTTGGTGTGTTTCATGGTGTGTGGCCTGCAAAAAAAAACCGCCGAGGGTTTCGGCGGTTGGTTTGGGAGTTCAGAGCGCTTGCTTACGTTCAGACCTCTCGACCGCCGTGGAGGCGTGAGATAAAAAAGTAAGCAAAATAAAACTTGGCTGAACTCATGGGTTTAAATGTATCACAGTCGTATCAATAGCCTTAAGCCGTGCCGCCCACCGTCAACCCATCGATGCGCAAAGTTGGCTGGCCTACACCCACGGGCACGCTTTGTCCTTCTTTGCCGCAGGTGCCTACGCCTGAATCAAGAGCCATGTCATTGCCGATCAAACTCACGCGGGTCAAAGCGTCTGGGCCGTTGCCGACCAAGGTGGCGCCTTTCACAGGATATTGGATCTTGCCGTTTTCGACCCAATACGCTTGCGAGGTAGAGAAAACAAACTTGCCGGAAGTGATGTCGACCTGACCGCCGCCAAAGTTGGTGGCGTAAAGTCCTTTTTTGAGGCTGGCCACGATTTCTTCTGGCGACTTGTCGCCACCCAACATATAGGTATTGGTCATACGGGGCATAGGCACATGGGCGTAGCTTTCGCGGCGTCCGTTGCCAGTAGGTTTGACACCCATCAGGCGTGCGTTCATCGCATCTTGTATGTAGCCTTTCAAAATGCCGTCTTCGATCAAGACATTGCGCTGACTGGTATTGCCTTCGTCGTCGACATTGAGCGAGCCACGACGATCCGGCAAAGTGCCGTCATCTAAAACGGTGACGCCTTTGGCTGCGACGCGTTTACCAATGCGACCGCTAAAAGCGCTAGAACCTTTGCGGTTGAAGTCACCTTCTAATCCGTGCCCAATGGCTTCGTGCAACAAAATGCCAGGCCACCCTGGGCCTAACACCACGCTCATCTCACCTGCCGGTGCAGGACGCGCTTCTAAATTAGTGAGCGCAGCTTTGACGGCCTCGTCCACATAGCTTTGCGCTAATGCATCGTCAAAATGGTCTAGACCGAATCGGCCGCCACCACCGGCCGAGCCCATCTCTCGACGACCGTTTTGTTCGGCGATCACCGTGACGCTCAAGCGCACCAAAGGACGCACATCAGCGGCCAAAGTGCCGTCGGCACGCGCTATCAAGACCACGTCGTATTCGCTGGCCAAGCCGGCCATCACTTGCGACACGCGCGGATCTTTGGCGCGCGCCATGGTTTCTACTCTGCCCAGCAAAGCGACTTTTTGGGTACTGTCGAGCGAAGCGATGGGGTCTAAATCTTGGTAGAGCGAGCGGCTACCTGCGACTTTGCGCGCGGGGACTTTCACCCTGGCCGCTTTGCTAGCGGCGGCGATAGTACGCACCGTGTGGGCAGCGTCTGTCAAAGATGCGAGGGAGATATCGTCTGAATACGCAAACGCGGTTTTCTCACCACTGACTGCGCGCACGCCCACGCCTTGGTCGATGCTGAAAGACCCCGTTTTGACAATGCCCTCTTCCAAACTCCAGCCTTCGGCGCGGGTGTATTGGAAATACAAATCTGCTTCGTCGACTTTGTGCGCTTTGATAGCCGAGAGCGTGTGGATCAAGTCGGACTCGTCCAAGCCAAAAGGCTCGAGCAAAAGGCGGCGGGCAACGTCTAAACGTTCGAGGGTGGGTTCGCGTGAAATCATCCGACGATTGTAGGGTTGGCCTATTTTTGTTGCTGACGCACCCATTGCAACATGGCCGCATCATCGGCATCGGCCAAACCCGCTTGGCAGGCCTTGGCAAAAGCCTGTGCTGCCAATGGTCCGAGCACACCATGAAACCCTGCGGTTTTGGCGGCATCGACCGCCAAGCCAGTGTCTTTGGTCAAGAGTGTCATGTGCGCGCGGGGCGCAAAGTCGTTGACCAAAGCGCGTCGCATGCGTTCACTGCCAATCCAACTCTGTCCGCTCGACTGCTCGATCACCGACAAGGTGGTGTCTAGCGACAAACCTAGATGCTCTGACAAAGCCATCACTTCTGCGGCACCGACTAAATTGATACCCGCTAAAAGATTGTTGACAAGCTTGGTGCGCGCACCGTCGCCTATGCGTGTTCCGACACGAAACACATGGCTAGACAAGGCATTAAGGAGTTTTTCTTGACAGACAAAGACAGCGTCTTCACAAGCCACCATCAAACTCATAGTGCCCGCTTCAGCACGCACCGGTCCGCCGGACATGGGTGCATCGACGGTGGAAACGCCATGGGCTCGGAGGCGCGAAGCAACTGATTCCACAAAGTCTGGGGATAAGGTCGGACACAGAAAAACCGTGTCACCTGATTGCAGTGTCGACCACCAAGATGGGGCGCCTTTCGGGTCCAGCAATTGGTCTACTTGTTTGTGATCGACCACGCAAATGATGACGGTGCGGGCTTGTTCGCTTATAGACGCAGCGCTGCCATGGACTATTGCGCCTAAAACTTTTAGGGCTTCGGTTTTAGCTAGGTCGATGTCGTGCACATGCACAACAAAACCTTGATGGAGTAAACGACGCGCCATCGCACCGCCCATATTGCCAACGCCAACTAAACCTACAACTGGGGCGGGTTGCAAGGGACTCACGACTGGACAAGTTGTTTGGCTTTAGCAACCGACATCAAGATGCCCAGTCCAAAGCCCAAGGTCACCATCGCTGTGCCGCCATAGCTGATAAACGGCAAAGGCACGCCCACCACGGGCAACATACCGCTGACCATACCCATATTGACAAAGGCATAGATAAAAAAGCTCAGCGTGACGCTACCTGCCAACAAACGCGCAAACAAAGTCGGGCCCTCGACCGCGATAGCCAATCCACGCAAGATCAAAAAGGCAAAGCTTCCTATTAAAAACAGATTGCCAACCAAACCAAACTCTTCGCTGAAAGCGGCAAAGACAAAATCGGTGGTGCGCTCAGGGATGAAGTCCAAATGCGTTTGGGTACCCTGCATAAAACCCTTGCCCCAAAACCCGCCAGAGCCAATCGCGATCATGCCTTGGATGATGTGAAAGCCTTTTCCTAAAGGGTCTCGCGTGGGGTCAAGCAAAGTACAAATGCGCTGTTGTTGGTAATCGTGCAATAGCGGCCACCTGAATCCGTCAGCACACAAGGTTGGCTCGAAAAACACCACCAAGCCCACACCCACCAGACCTAAAACAATCGGCGGAACAATCAAAAACCAGCTCAAACCCGCGAAAAAGATCACCGCAACGCCAGCTGACAAAACCAAAATGGCAGTTCCGAGGTCAGGTTGTTTCACTATCAAGGCCACTGGCACAAAAAGCAACAGGCCGGCCACCAAGAAATCCAGCGGACGCAACTGGCCTTCGCGTTTTTGGAACCACCACGCCAACATCAAAGGCATGGCGATTTTCATGATCTCGCTGGGTTGGATGACAAAACCAATATTGAGCCAGCGTTTAGCGCCTTTTTTGGTCAAACCAAACAAAGCCACTGCGATCAACAAGGCCACGCCCACTGTGTACAAGGGTACGGCAAACGCCATCAAGCGCTGTGGCGGAATCTGCGCCACCACGAACATGATGAAGCCCGCCAATACGATATTGCGACCATGGTCAATAAACCTCGCACCGTTGGCAAAGCCGGACGAATACATGGTCAACATACCCGCACACACCAGCAAAAAAATGCCAAACGCCAATGGACCGTCAAAGCCTTTTAAAAGCGGGCTAATCCGTCGGTACAAACTAGGGTTGTGAATCACCGTTGACATCCCGTGATTATCTCTGGGAAAGCAGGCCTGCCGTGTGACAATTGTGCGCATGTACGCATTGTTTGAAGACGCTGGCAAATTCCTGACAGGACGCATCTTGTCGGAGGCCGAGAGTTCCGCGCAAATTGAACTTGAATCGGGCAAACGCCTTAAGGCCAAATCTGCCAATATCTTGCTGAAATTTGAAAAACCTACTCCCAGTGTGTTGATGGCGGAGGCCACCGCCTTAAGCGCCTCCATGGAACTAGATTTGGCGTGGGAATTCGCCCCCGAGGACGAATTCAGTTTCCAAGAACTGGCGCAAGAATATTTCAGCGACAACGCCACACTCGCGCAGCAAACTGCGGCACTCATTTCTTTGTTCCAAGCGCCGCATTACTTTCGCCGGTCCGGCAAGGGGAAATTCAAAAAAGCCTCCGCAGATGTTTTGCAACAGGCTTTGGCTGCGATTGAGAAGAAAAAACTCATACAACAACAAATTGAGGCTTGGGCGCATGCCTTAGGGGAAGGCAGTTGTCCTGAGCCTATCGCCGCGCAGCTTTACAAAATTTTGTTCAAGCCCGACAAAAACGCGGCTGAGTACAAGGCAGTTGTCGAAGCATCACGTGCCACCCACTTGGCGCCCTTGGCATTGCTACAAAAAGCGGGGGCAATTGCATCGGCCTACGAATTCCACTGGCAGCGGTTTTTATTCGATAACTTTCCTAAAGGTATCGGCTTTACTAACTTGGAAGCTCCAGTCATCAAAGACACATTACCTAAATCTACGGCGCAGGCCTACTCGATTGACGACTCGCAAACCACTGAAATTGATGACGCGCTTTCTGTTCAAGGTTTAGGAACAGGCGAGGTGCTTATAGGCATTCATATTGCGGCCCCCGCACTTGCGCTGACACCAAGCCACGCCATCGACCACATTGCACGCCAGCGTTTGTCGACGGTTTATATGCCAGGCAACAAAATCACCATGTTGCCCGACCATGTGGTGCAAACCTATACCTTGCAAGAAGGACGTGATTGCCCAGCGGTATCTTTGTACCTGCGTGTCAACGAATCCACTTTAGAAATTCTGGGCAGCGAGACCCGTTTAGAAAATGTATTCATCTCCGCAAATTTGCGCCACGACATGCTCGACGATGTGGTGACCGAAGCTTGGTTGGCGAATCCCTCGACCGTACTTCCTGCTGGCAAAGACATTCCGCAAATGCCGCATGCGCAATTGGCATTTTTGTATCGCCTGGCACAACACCGCAAAGCCCAACGTGAAGTCGTGCGTGGAAAACCTGAAAACTTCAACCGCCCAGACTACAACTTCCGTGTCAACACGGTAGAAGGAAAAGCACCCAAGGGCGACGAAAAAGTAGAAATTTCACAACGCCACCGTGGTGCCCCACTCGATTTGATGGTGGCAGAGGCCATGATCTTGGCCAACAGCACATGGGGCCAATGGTTGGCCGACTTAGGCGTTCCAGGCATCTACCGCAGCCAAGCGAGTTTGTTGCCGGGCGTCAAAGTGCGCATGGGCACCAAGGCCTTGCCCCACGCGGGTATTGGAGTACCTTGCTATGCATGGAGCACATCACCTCTTCGTCGCTACACCGATTTAGTGAACCAATGGCAAATCATTGCTTGCGCACAAAACGGTAACACAGCCGCTTTAGCTGCGCCTTTCAAACCCAAAGATGTCGACTTGTTCTCCATCATCTCTGCTTTCGAAGCAGCCTACAGCAGTTACAACGGCTACCAATCGAGCATGGAGCGTTTTTGGACCTTGCAATATTTGCAACAAAACGCCATTGTGGAAGTGGAAGCCACCATCTTCAAATCATTTGAAGGCGAGCCACCCATGGCGCGCGCAGACAACTTACCCTTGGTCTTGCCTGTGACGGGCGGTGGCAATTTGGCGCGCGGAACGCGCGTGTTGTTGCGCATCAGTGGAATCGACAATATTTCTCTCGACGTACATGGCCAATTTATAGAGATCTTGCAAGATGCCGCCACGCTCACAAGTAGCTTTGACGTGCAAACGCAACAAGATGACGATGACGAAACACCTGCAGGCCCCTTGGCCATTGCAGTGGATGTCGATGAGGTACCCACGGCAGAGGCCACCCAACCGTGACAGGGATGTTTGTCCAAGGGGTTGTGCGACATCGTCGTATTTTGCAAATTGCTTTGTGCGTGTCTCTTGCGATCCACGTTGCTTTGGCTTTTGTGCGTTTACAAGTGGCCGAACGCATGGACCGTGTATTCAAAGATGCGCCGCTTGAAGTGATATTGGTCAACACCCGCATACAAGATACACCGCCTGACAAAGCCCAGGCATTGGCCCAAACGCAATTGGCTGGCGGTGGTGAACTCAAATCAGGGCGTGCCGCTTCGCCTCTGCTGAGCGCCAACGAAACAACACAAGGCGAAACCACGCAAATGTTGCAGCGACAAGTTGCCGCCATGCGCAAAGAACAATCTTTGTTGTTGGCCCAAGTGAAAGACATGATTGCGGCTATTCCTCCCCCCCAGCCAGAAAAGGGGCGCGTCGCTAACGAGGCGATCGAGCAAAAACGTCGCCAATTGCTCAAACTCTTGGCTGCAATCGAATTGCGTATCGAGCAAGACAATTTACGTCCGCGGAAACACTACATCAGTCCAGCTACGCGTGAAGTCGCATACGCCCAGTATTACGACGTCATGCGCCGCAAAATTGAAGAACGCGGCACACGCAATTTTCCTGAACGCATGGGCCAAAAAATTTATGGCGAGCTCACCATGATCATCACCATCAATGCAGATGGTCGCGTACTCAATACCGAAGTGGTACAAGCATCTGGTAACAGTGAGCTTGATCGACGCGCACAAGCGATTGCAGTGAGTGCCGGGCCGTTTGGTGAATTCACCAAAGAGATGCGCAAGCAGGCGGATCAGCTCGCCATCATTTCGCGTTTTATTTTTAGCAGTGACAACGCCTTGCGCACGCTTGGCGAAAAGACGAATTGAAACAGTAGCGTATGGCTTTTCAAAACATATTACGTTCTGCCCGCCACCCCATCACACGCTGGATACTCTTGGTCATTTGCGCCTTCATAGGTTTGCAATTATTTTTCCTCACGAAAATTGCATTGATGGCGCGTATTGCACCTGAGTCGACCGCGTGTGAGCGATCACAGGCATGGCAAATCTTACAAATCAAGCAACGCTTGCCTTGGCGACAAACTTGGGTGCCGTACGACAAAATTTCTGACCAACTCAAGCGTGCGGTGATTGCGTCTGAGGACGACATCTTTGCCCAACACGATGGCGTGCAGTGGGAGGCGATTGAAAAAGCATGGACCAAGAACGCCAAAGCAGAATTACAAGCCAGCCGTGCGGCTCAGAAAAATCCTGCTATCAAAGTGGTGGGTGGCTCCACCATTACCCAACAGTTGGCTAAGAATTTATTTTTAGCAGGTGAGCGTACCTTTGTGCGCAAAGGCCAAGAGTTTGTGCTGACATTGATGCTTGAGGCGCTGTTACCTAAGCAACGTATTTTGGAGCTCTACCTCAACCATGTGGAATGGGGTGAAGGCATTTTTGGTGCCGAGGCTGCCGCACAACATTATTTTTCTAAATCCGCTTACCAACTTAGCCCTTGGGAAGCCGGTCGTTTAGCGGTGATGTTGCCTCGCCCCAAGCACTATCAAAAATTTCCTTTATCTGAATACCTCGCCGGTCGAACAGAGATCATCATGACCCGCATGCCACGTGCACAACTTCCCTAAGGTCAAGCGATGCGTATCTTAGGAATTGACCCCGGCCTGCGCACCACGGGTTTTGGCGTGGTCGATTTAGAGGGACAAACATTACGCTATATCGCCAGCGGAACAATTCGCACCGACAAAGTCGAGCAAGGCCTTTTGCCACAGCGGCTCAAAGTTTTGTATGACGGTATCCATGAGGTGATTGCGCGTTATCAACCAGACTCCAGCGCAGTTGAAATTGTGTTCGTCAACGTCAACCCGCAAGCCACTTTGTTATTGGGCCAAGCCCGGGGCGCGTGTTTGACTGCACTTGTATCCCGTAATTTACCCGTCGCCGAATACACCGCACTACAAATGAAAAAAGCCGTAGCCGGTCACGGTAAAGCGCAAAAAGCCCAAGTGCAAGAAATGGTGAAACGTTTGCTTAATCTGCCTACATTGCCTGGGCCTGATGCGGCTGATGCGTTGGGCCTAGCGATCACCCATGCACATGCAGGGCATGTGATGCATCAATTGGCGCAAGAAACGTCTTTGGCGAGAACGACC
The DNA here is from genome assembly GCA_903880855.1 of uncultured Burkholderiales bacterium. GTDB lineage: Bacteria > Pseudomonadota > Gammaproteobacteria > Burkholderiales > Burkholderiaceae_C > Limnohabitans. The sequence goes on from CAIRQX010000123.1 coordinate 9,267, forward strand.
AGCGGCATGTATCGCGCGGGTCGCAGCAAATAATTACCAAGCTGGGGCTAAATGCGCCAACCCTGGTGGTGCTTGCTGGACGTCTTGGAACGTCACTGTTTCATAGCTATCAGGCTGACTCAATAATTCACGCAATAGTTTGTTATTCATAGCGTGGCCAGAGCGAAATGCACAGTAAGACGCTAATAAGGGTTTGCCTAATAAAAACAAATCACCCATGGCATCGAGAATTTTGTGTTTCACAAACTCGTCGTCATAACGCAAGCCATCGCTATTCAATACCTTGTAATCATCCATGACGATGGCGTTGTCTAAACCGCCACCCATGCCTAAACCATTGGCACGCATAGTCTCCACATCTTTGGTAAAGCCAAAGGTACGGGCGCGTGCGATATCGCGGGTATAGACATCTTTGTCCATATCAAAAACTACGCGCTGCCCTGTTTGATCTACAGCTGGATGGTGAAAATCGATCTCAAACGTGAGTTTGTAGCCATGGTGCGGATCTAAGCGCGCCCACTTGGTGGCTTCGCCTTCCCCTTCTTGCACTTGCACACTTTTGAGAATACGAATAAAGCGCTTAGGTGCGTTTTGCTCCACGATACCTGCGCTTTGTAAAAGGAAAACAAAGGACGATGCCGACCCATCCAAAATCGGCACTTCTTGTGCAGTGATATCGACATACATATTGTCAATACCCAAGCCCGCACATGCCGACATCAAATGCTCTACCGTGTAGACCTTCACGCCACCATTCGAAATGGTCGACGCCAAACGGGTATCCGTCACCGCAGTGGCGGTAATGGGAATGTCTACAGGCACAGGCAAATCGACTCGCCTAAACACAATCCCTGTTTCAGGTTGCGCTGGCCGCAAAGTGAGTTCCACGCGTTGTCCGCTATGGAGGCCCACACCAACGGCTTTGGTGAGTGATTGGATGGTTCTTTGTTTCAGCACGTGGCTATTTTCTCCGAATCTCAGTCTGCTTGCTTGCGCAAGAACGCTGGGATCTCGTAGTCGTCCATACCGCCTGAAGACAAAGCATCTACTTTTGCAGCAGCTTGTGTGCGGTTGGTACGCCACACACTAGGCACAGCCATGCTGTTGTAGTCTGGTTGCGTGGCTGCATTACCAACACCTAAGCCAGAAGCCAAATTGCTCAAGCCCGCTGTAGCAGCAGCCATGATGCCTGCTGGTGACGCATTGGGCGCATTGTGTGTAGTGAAAGTCCCGTTATCTGTTCCAGTTCGCAAAACTTGCAACTGTGGTGCGACACGGCGACCGCCAGCCAAACCAGTCGCGACAACCGTCACGCGAATTTGGTCGCCCAATGATTCGTCATACGCGGTACCGTAAATCACATGCGCATCAGGAGATGCGAATTTACGGATCGTGTTCATGGCTTCGCGTGACTCAGACAACTTCAATCCACCCTTGGCGGCAGTGATCAACACCAACACACCTTTGGCGCCTGACATATCGACACCCTCAAGCAATGGGCAAGCCACCGCTTGTTCTGCAGCAATACGTGCTCGGTCTGGACCATTGGCTGCAGCAGTGCCCATCATGGCTTTACCGGTTTCGCTCATCACTGTGCGTACGTCTGCAAAGTCGACGTTGACCAAGGCTTCGACATTGATGATCTCAGCAATGCCACCGACCGAGTTTTTCAACACATCATTGGCAAATGCAAACGCATCGTCTTGGCTGGCGTCTTCGCCCAACACATCCAACAGTTTTTCATTTAGAACAACGATCAGTGAATCGACATTGGCTTCTAGCTCAGCCAAACCTGACTCTGCATTGTTCATGCGACGTGTGCCTTCAAACTCGAAAGGTTTGGTAACTACACCCACCGTGAGAATTCCCATTTCACGGGCAACACGGGCTACCACTGGCGCAGCACCCGTGCCTGTTCCACCGCCCATACCGGCGGTGACAAATAACATATTGGTACCTTCTAAGGCTTCACGAATTTGGTCTTCGGCTGCCTCTGCGGCCTCACGGCCTCGCTCTGGAATACTGCCTGCACCTAAGCCATTCGATCCGAGCTGAATCACTTTATGTGCATTGCTGATACGCAGCGACTGTGCATCGGTATTGGCACACACAAACTCAACGCCTTGCACGCCTGAGCGAATCATGTGCTCTACCGCATTACCACCGCCTCCGCCCACACCAATCACTTTGATTTGCGTGCCAGAGTTGAAAGTTTCTACTTCAATCATTTCAATACTCATATTGTTTCTCCGATCTTTCTAAAAATTTGCAGTTGCCTGATGTGGATATGTTTATTCTTTTTCATGCATCTCCTTATGAAGGGGGTGCAGTTGCTGCACAGGGTCGCCTTCGTCGACCTCTGTGTGTGGGGTCCGGAGGACTACCGCGAGCCAAATAGAGCAAACGTTGTGGTGTCATCTTTAGAAGTTCCCCACAAACCAATCTTTCACTCGGTCGACTGCTGTTTTGACCG
>CAIRQX010000124.1 GCA_903880855.1 uncultured Burkholderiales bacterium
CTGCACGGTCAGGTTGAGTCGGCCGTTGTCCCACGCATCGCCCAATTCATCGAGTGTGACTGCGACTGGGCTGAATGCGGTTGCAGGTTTGCTTTGCACGAAGCCAAAGCCTTTGGCTAATTCGTTAGCAATTAAGTTGCGTAATGACACATCGTTGGCGAGCATCACTAAGCGGATACTTTCCAAGGCTTCGTCTGGTGTCGAGTTCATAGGCACATCTGCGGTGATCACTGCGATCTCAGCTTCAAAGTCAATGCCAAAGTCTTCGCTGGCACACACCACATCGTCTTGCGCACCCATAAAGTCGTCGCTTCCAGCTTGGTACATCAACGGGTCTTTGTAAAAACTCTCCGGCACTTCAGCGCCACGCGCCGCGCGCACCAATTCCACATGGTTGATATAGGCGGAGCCATCGGCCCATTGGTAGGCGCGCGGAAGTGGCGCCATGCACATGGCAGGATCAAATGGAAATGCATGCCGCGTTTTGCCTTGGTTCAATGTTTCAGACAAGTCAACGAGTTGCGGTGCAATAAAGCCCCAGTCATCCAACACTTGCTGCATTTTGTTGGCGATCCCCGTCGCATAGTGCGCAGTGCTTAGATCGCGCGAGACGACTACGAGTTGTCCGTCTCGTGATCCGTCTTTGTAGGTAGCAAGTTTCATAACCGAAAGTCCTCAGGCAAAATTACTTATAAATAGATTTATTCACCTGATCATAATCGCCCACTTTATGAATGAACGCGCGGCTACACAAGCCGCTTTCCATGTAAACATGCTGACCGCTGTGCAAACACGTTTACCTAGTTGGCGGACCACATGTCTTATTGCCTGCGCTGTTTTATTTGTGCATGTGTGGTTGTTTGCATCTAGCAGTCTGTGGATAACACCGAATGCGGAACAACCCTTGCAAACCAAAGCGTTTACTACACGGCAAATTCAATTGCCAATTGCACAAAGTGCGGTTGCGCCTGCAAAGCCTAAAACTACTCGCCCGCAAAAACAGCAAGCCAAAACGGAGGCTGATACACCCACAGCTGCTTCAACGTCTTTAGAGACAAATACCGCTACTGCTTTTGATGGCTCACAAAACAGCAATAGCAATCCAAGCATTTCTTCAATTGGTAACCAAGACCTAACAGCGCCAGTTGCCCTGCCTGCTCGCGTAGCTTCTAGCGTTGATCTGCCGCCTTACCCGCGCTTCGCAGGTGACGGCGTCCCTGCTAATGAGGCCAGTGCCTTCAAAATTCCTGCTCCCGTATTTTTGAAATACCAAGTGCTTGGCATGTCTAAGCAGATGAACTACTCCGCATGGGCAGAGTTTTCTTGGCAGCATGATGGCCAACGCTATGACTCCAAACTCGAAGTAGGTGCTTTTTTATTAGGGTCTCGTAGCCAAACCAGCCAAGGCACCTTGGGCGCGGAAGGTTTGATGCCCCAGCGCTTTGGCGACAAATTCCGATCAGAAGTCGCCTTTCACTTCCAGCGTGACAAAGGCGTGATCAGTTTTAGCACTAACGCTCCTGAAGTTCCTTTACTCAAAGGCGCGCAAGACCGCTTGAGCGTGGTGATGCAAATTGCGGCTTTGTTGTCTGCGGATCCCGAGCGTTATCCCGTAGGCACCATGCTCTCTTTTCAAACCGTGGCGACGCGCGATGCGGAGGTGTGGCTCTTCTTGGTCGAGAAGTCTGAAACCCTGCAATTGCCCTATGGCGACGTCCCGACCATCAAGATCAACCGCAAACCCCGCAAGGAGTTTGACCAAAGCATTGAGCTCTGGTTTGCCCCGTCAATAGACTATTTACCTGTGCGTTTACGGGTTACCAATGCGAATGGCGACTTTGTAGACCAGCAATTACGTAAGGTTGAAAAACCCAAGTCTTGAAATTTGGCGTTTGAATCCGATATCCTAGGGGTACAACCCGTTTTACTGAAAGCCACGACACCATGGACATGCTCTATAACTCTGAGACTTTCTCCGTCATGCACCTGCAAATGCAAGAAACAGAGTTTCTGCCCTCCCGTCCCGACGTGCCCGTTCTAGCCCGCCATGGGTTCGAGATCGTCGACAAGCGTTCTGGCAAAGAGTTATTTCTTGAAGGCTCGTGGGCCGAGCAGTTCCAAGCCCATTTGCGCGCTTGGCAAGAAAACTCGCCCACCCAAGAAGAAGTCGAAGACACCTTAGCCGGCTACGCAGAGTTGGCACAAAACCCGGTGGTGGTGCACTAAGGCTTTCTGATGTACAGCCAGTAATAGATAGGCTGCACCAATAACAAAATAGCCACCAATCGGCACACCTGAAAAGCGCTGACCACAGCCACCCCGAGTTGCAAAACCTTGGCTGTAATTGCCATTTCAGCTATTCCACCAGGAGATGTGCTCAAAATCATGGTCGGCAATGGCAAGCCTGTTAGCAACGCCAAGCACTCTGCAAAACCGGCGCACACCACAATCATGACGACCGTTGCCAACGCCACGCTGGCTAACCAACGCGGCGCGGTGTGCATAAAAGACGCTGTGAATCGCACACCCAAACTCACGCCAATCACCATCTGTGCAGTGTTGGACAACCATGGCGGAATGCCTGAGAGCGTGATCTCGTTCATCGTCAACACCGTTGCCACCAAAAATGGGCCTAAAAACCATGGGTTGGGGCGCTTCATCAGTTTCATCATGCCCGCACCAGCACCTGTGCATAAGCCTAAGAGCGCCAAACCTTGCCAATCGAGTTGACGCGCAAAGGTAGGCGCCACATCCAATCCGTGCCAACCGCTGAACTGCATCACAAAGGGCACGACCACGGTGACGATCAAGACGCGCAAACTGTGCGCGGAAGCCACTAAATCAGTTCTAGCCATGGCGCGTTCGGCTAACAGTGTCATTTCAGAAGCGCCACCGATGGGGCCAGCAAAGTAAGTGGTCGCGCGGTCTAGTCCTTGCATGCGAGGCGCATGCACCCAGTGCAACCAACGACCAAAGGCGAGCCCCAGCAACAGCGCCCAAACAATCCCCAACCCAATCGCCCACCACAGACTCACCAACAAGGCGGTGACCTGCGGGGTGAAATAAAGGCCCAAAGCTGTTCCGATGACCCACTGACCGGCATCACGAAAGGGGTTCCAACTGAGCGTCGGCGCACCGCGCATCGATGCAAACGACGTGACAAGCAAAGGCCCAATCATCCAAGGCAATGGGGTGTGTAATGCGATACAGATTTGCGCTGCGACCCATGCCAACAGCAAAGTACAAACAACGCGAATAGAAAACCCAGCAGCAGGTTGCAAAGTAAGCATGGGGAGATATTTTGCCTATCCCCTACCAAGCAACTTGTCGCGCGTGCGTACCTACAATCGGCCTATGACCGCTTACATCCTCAATTTGTCATGCCCAGACCGCACGGGTATCGTGCATGCCGTCTCGGGTTTTTTGCTCGAGCGCCAAGGCAACATCGAAGAAGCCGCGCAATACAACGACCCTGATACCGGTTTGTTTTTTATGCGGGTGCGTTTTGCCTGCGATGCTGTATCGCAAGATGACTTGCGCTCGCAGTTATTGGGTTTGGCTAAAACGCTCAACATGCAATGGACTTTGCACGATGCGTCGCAACCCATGCGCACGGTACTAATGGTTAGCAAAGAAGGTCATTGCCTGAACGATTTGCTGTTTCGCTGGAAGAGTGGCATGTTGCCGCTCGATATCCGCGCCATCATCAGCAACCACCGCGAGTTTTACCAACTCGCGGCCAGTTACAACGTTCCGTTTCACCATATTCCTGTCACCGCAGCAACCAAGTCACAAGGTGAAGCCAAGCAGTTCGAGATCATTGAATCAGAAGGCGCAGAGCTGGTGGTGTTAGCGCGCTATATGCAAATCTTGAGCGACGACATGTGCAAAAAACTCGCGGGACGTGCGATCAATATCCACCACAGCTTTTTGCCTAGCTTTAAAGGTGCCAAGCCTTACTACCAAGCGCATGACCGCGGTGTCAAACTAATTGGTGCAACAGCCCACTATGTCACTGCAGACCTAGACGAAGGCCCGATCATTGAGCAAGATGTCGCCCGTGTCGACCATAGCAAAACTGTGGAAGACCTCACCACCCAAGGCCGCGACACCGAAAGCCAAGTGCTAGCGCGTGCTGTTAAATGGCACAGTGAACACCGCGTACTCTTGAACGGCCACAAAACCGTCATCTTCAAATAACCCTTGAGGCCTTTGCCATGAATGCCCCTATTTCATCCGCACACCTAGAGTCAATGACCCACGCCGAGCGTCAGTCTCAAGTAGTAGCTGCGCTTTTACGTGTCTTGCCTGCCCATGCGGTGCTCTACACCACAGAAGATACAGTTCCCTATGAGTGCGATGGCCTCACAGCGTATAGGGCACGTCCTTTGTGCGTGGTTTTGCCAGAAACCTACGGTGAAGTGCAAGCCGTATTAAAAACTTGCCATGCGCTCGATGTGCCCGTTGTAGCGCGTGGTGCTGGAACAGGGTTGTCAGGCGGTGCGATGCCGCATGCGCAAGGAGTAACTCTCTCTTTGGCCAAGTTCAACAAAATTTTGAATGTCGACCCTATTGCGCGCACCGCCACCGTGCAGTGTGGCGTGCGTAATTTAGCGATCAGCGAAGCTGTTGCGCATTTGGGTTTGTATTACGCACCAGATCCTTCTAGCCAAATTGCTTGCACCATTGGTGGCAATGTGGCAGAAAACTCTGGTGGTGTGCATTGCTTGAAATACGGTTTGACTTTGCACAACCTGATGAAAGTCAAAGGATTCACTATCGAAGGCGAAGCCATTGAGTTTGGAAGTGATGCACTCGACGCGCCTGGGTTAGATTTATTACCGCTGGTAGTTGGCAGCGAAGGCATGTTGGCCGTCACGACCGAAGTGACCGTCAAGCTGGTGCCCAAGCCTCAACTGGCGCGTTGCATCATGGCAAGCTTTGACGATATGCGCAAAGCAGGTGATGCGGTGGCGTCGGTCATTGCGGCGGGCATTATTCCTGCTGGCTTGGAGATGATGGACAAGCCTATGACTGCGGCAGTAGAAGGTTTTGTGCACGCGGGCTACGACCTCAACGCCGAAGCGATTTTGCTGTGCGAGAGTGACGGCACCCCAGAAGAGGTGGAAGAAGAAATTGGTCGCATGAGCGAAGTGCTGCGCCAATGCGGCGCAACTGCTATTGCGGTGAGCCAAAACGAAGCCGAGCGTTTACGTTTTTGGAGTGGGCGGAAAAACGCGTTTCCTGCTTCAGGACGCATCAGCCCCGACTACATGTGCATGGACAGCACCATTCCTCGCAAGCGTTTGGCCGATATTTTGTTGGCGATTGCGGAGATGGAAAAGAAATACCAATTGCGTTGCGCGAACGTGTTTCACGCGGGTGATGGCAATTTGCATCCTTTGATTTTGTTTGATGCAAATGACCCTGATCAATTGCACCGTTGCGAACTCTTTGGCGCAGACATTTTAGAAACCAGCGTGGCGATGGGCGGCACTGTTACAGGTGAGCACGGTGTTGGCATTGAAAAACTCAACAGCATGTGCGTGCAATTCAGCGCTGAAGAAAACGAACAAATGTTTGCCGTCAAACGCGCTTTCGATGCAAAGGGATTGTTAAACCCTGGCAAAGTGATTCCCACTTTGAACCGCTGTGCGGAATATGGAAAGATGCTGGTACGTGCTGGGCAAATCAAGCATCCTGATTTGCCGCGGTTTTAAAACCTTTTAAATTTTGCGCTTCGCCGATTTCGGCTGCAAATTAGATTGGCGTTCATACAAACGGCCAGAGGCATATTTATGCAAAACACTGGCAATAAAAGTTTGATAGGGAATACCCTCTTCAAGAGCACGCGCCTGAATATCCATGAGGTCAGGTGTAGATAGCCGAATATTGATTCGCTTGTCTTTGATAAAGGTAGCGCTTGCCGCCGCCTTGAACTTGGCAAGCTTGGCTTTTGAAGGCGATGTCGACTTTAATTCGCCTTTATCAAAGGCATCCAACAGGTCTTTTTCAAACGCATCTAATTTTTTCATTTAAGTCTCCTATCTAAGATAGTCTCTTGTAGCTTTGCGGCTTGGGATCACGGTTTTTAGAAAATAGTATTCGGTCTCTTCAACGTAAGGAACCAAGTAGGCATAACTATCAAGCCCCACCACAAACACCAATTGATTAGGGTATTTTTCTTTGTTTGGATGCCTTAATTCATCCAACAAGCCACCCGACTCAATCGCGAGCACTATTTCCTCGAATGAAATGCTGCGCTCTTGCTTGAGAGTTTCATTTTTCTCGTGACTCCAACGAAACGGCTTCATTCTCAGATTTTATCAGGGTGTGTGCCTAATGTCACCTCTAGATAATTTTCTTCTTTTATAAGCGCCCGCCAAAAATAGCGGTGCCCACGCGCACCATAGTGCTACCTGCATGGATGGCCGCTTCCAAATCAGAAGTCATGCCCATAGACAGCGTGTCGAAGTGGGGTAGGTTTAATTCGTCACGCACTTCATCAAACAACGCACGTGCTTTGGTATGGGGCGCTACTTGCGCTTCAAAGCCTTCTACGGGATCTGGAATAGTCATTAGCCCGCGCAATGTGAGCCGTGGCAATTGCGCTACTTGCTTCGCCAACTCCAATACTTCTTCTGGCGCAACACCCGACTTGGTTGCACCACCATCGATATTGACTTGTAGGCAGACACTCAAAGGCGGCAGATTTGCTGGGCGTTGGTCATTTAAGCGTTGTGCAATTTTGAGGCGATCGACTGTGTGCGCCCAACTAAAGAACTCAGCAACGTATTTGGTTTTGTTACTTTGAATAGGACCTATGCAATGCCAAATCAATGGGGTTTTTGTATGCGATGAACTTTGCAGAAAAGTGATTTTGTCTACACCTTCTTGGATGTAGTTCTCTCCAAAATCCTGTTGCCCGCATGACGCAACCTCCTGCACAGCGTCTGCGCCAAATGTTTTGGATACAGCGAGCAAGGTGACTTCACCAGGGTTGCGTCCGCAGGCTAAGCATGCAGCAGCAATGCGCGATTGCACGGCTTGAAGGTTGTCTTGCAATGTAGTCATAACAGGCGTGACTTTAACAAGGAGTGCTAATGGATCTAGAGAATGTGCTTCAAGATGCCGTTGCGCGAGGCGCATCCGACATCCATTTATGTTCTGGGCAGGGCCCATGGTTCAGGGTGCAAGGCGATTTATTTGCATTTAGAAGCGACGCATTTCAAGGTTCAACAAGGGGTCGCCAGCATTCAAGTGGCTTGGAAAAACAACACGAAACCTCACATCGTCCACATTACGCAGATAGTTCGTGCTGGCTCATGCAAGCTTTGGCTCCTCATATGGAAAGCAATGTGAATGCGCACTTCTTAAAAGGCCAAGAAGTTGATTTTTCCTTCACCTTTCCCGGCGTGGGACGATTTCGAGCGAATGTGTTCAAAAGCCTAAAAGGCACTGGCGCAGTATTTAGACATATTCGAAAAGACATTCCTAATTTGGTGGAAATAAACGCCCCCAAGGTATTACCTGATTTACTCAAAAATGCGGGACTATTCTTGGTCACTGGACCCACAGGCTCAGGAAAGTCCACTACTTTGGCGGCGGCCCTACATCACCTCAATCAAATAACAAGGCAACACATCATCACCCTCGAAGATCCGATTGAATTCATCCACATCAGCCAACAATGTTTGGTGACGCAAAGAGAGGTGGGGCAGCACAGCAAAAGCTTCTTTTACGCTTTGCGCGCAGCGTTGCGTGAAGACCCCGATGTCATTTTGGTTGGCGAGTTACGCGACTTAGAAACAATTCGTCTCGCCTTGTCAGCGGCAGAGACGGGGCATCTGGTGCTAGCGAGCCTCCACACCAGAAGTGCGGCAGCTAGCATCGATCGCATCGTCGATGTGTTTGAAGGCGCAGAAAAGGCCATGGTTCGCACGCAGCTCAGCGAATCTTTGATCGGCGTGGTGTCTCAAACGCTATACCGCCCAATCCAAGGCCAAAAGCAATGCGCCGCCTTCGAAGTCATGGTCGCGACACCAGCCATCCGTCATTTGATTCGAGAAGGCAAAACCTCGCAAATTCACAATGCCATCCAAACAGGCTCGGCCTACGGGATGCAAACCATGGCGCAAGCCATGCAAGCGGCACCAGATTAGAACGGAGCAATCGCACTATGATGCACGGCTGTTTAACCCAACCCCAAAGAGTTCACCATGTCGAGCATCAATCCAAAAACTTATGAATCCGCACCTTCCACCCATGTCGCTTTCATTGGCATGGGCGTGATGGGTTACCCCATGGCTGGCCATTTGGCGTCTGCCGGACACGCCATCACTGTGTACAACCGTTCGCCCGAGAAAGCGCAAGCTTGGGTAGCTGAATTTGCCAAAAGCAAGGCGCCTAAAAGTGCGCCCACTCCCCGCGAAGCTGCTGCTGGTGCAGATATCGTGTTTTGCTGCGTGGGCAATGACGACGATTTGCGCTCAGTTATTTTTGGCGCGCATGGCGCATTGGCTGGCATGAAGGCCGGCGCTATTCTTGTCGACCACACCACCGCATCAGCTGACGTTGCGCGCGAGATTTATGCGGCGGCTAAAAACCTAGGTATCCCATTTATTGACGCACCAGTGTCTGGCGGACAAGGCGGCGCACAAAACGGTTTGTTAACCGTGATGTGTGGCGGTGACGAATCTGTTTTTGATTGCGTCAAGCCTGTTGCGATGGCTTTCTCGCGCGCTTTTACTTTGATGGGTGCGTCAGGCGCAGGTCAACTCACCAAGATGGTCAATCAAATCTGC